>NZ_JBEXLL010000025.1:0-72280 GCF_040609955.1 Nocardia sp. NPDC004568 | reverse complement strand
GAGACACCTGAAAGGGTTGAGGCCCGTCTCGCCGATTCGGCCTCGAAAGCGCCGCGCGAAGCGCAAGTCTCGAGGCCGAAACGGCGAGACCAAGGGGGCCTCAACCCCGCGGCGCCGCAGGCGCCGCCAAAAAACACAGCACCTTCACGAGCGAGCTCACCACCCCACCTTTGCCGGTGAGTTCACTCGGGAAGGCGGAAGCGCGGGCCCACTCGAGAAAGACGCTGTTTCGCGGCGCGGCCATGCGGCACCGCAGGGCAGCGCGAACACACTCGCATCGTCGGCTTCTGGGCTGTGGAGGCAGGTTCAGGCCGATACCCCCCGGCTTCAGCCGTCACCCGGCTACCCTCACCCGGCGTCCCTCACTCGGCGACCCCCACCCGGCGCCCGTTGCCCCCCATGCCGGCTCTGGTCGGATAGGGCTACAGACGAGAACGCCGCCAGAGGTGCTCCTGGCGGCGTTCCGCATTCGGCTTCCGAGGAACCGATTCCTCGGTGCGATCAGATATCGCCGTTGAGCTTGTTCAACCGTTCGCAGGCCGTGACGTACTCCTCGACCAGCCGGTTCATCACGTCGGCCGAACGTTCGGTCTTGTTCATCATGCCGACCACCTGGCCGACCGGGTTGAAGTTGACGTCCTTGGCGGCCTCCGGGTAGCGGTGGCCGCGTTTCACGCCGTCCAGGGCCACCATCATCTGCAGCGGCATGGGCAGCGGGTCGGGGGTATCCGCCGACTCCCAGGCGTCGGTCCAGTCGTTGCGCAGCATACGGGCCGGTTTGCCGGTCCAGGCGCGGGAGCGGATGGTGTCGTGGCTGGTGGCGTCGATGTAGGTCTTCATCTGGGCGGGGGGCACATTGGCTTCTTCCACGGTGAGCCAGATGGAGCCGGTCCACGCGCCCGCGGCGCCCATCGCCATGGCGGCGGCGACCTGACGGCCGTCACCGATGCCGCCGGCCGCGAGTACCGGCAGATCGCCCACGGCATCGATGACCTGCGGCCACAGCACCAGCGAGGAGACCTCGCCGCAGTGGCCGCCGCCCTCGGTGCCCTGGCAGACCACGAAGTCCAGGCCGGCGTCCTTGTGGTTCAGCGCGTGTTTCACCGAACCGCACAGCGCGCCGATCAGCCGGCCGGATTCCTGGATCTGGGAGACGAATTCCGGCGGCGGGGTGCCGAGCGCGTTGGCGACCAGCTTCGCTTTCGGATGCCGCAGGATCACCTCGACCTGCGGTGCGGCGGTGGTGGCGGTCCAGCCGAGCAGCTGCGGGTGGACCTCTTCGTCGGGGAGTTTCGGTACGCCGTGGTCGGCGAGGATCTTCTCGGCGAAGTCGCGATGTCCCTGGGGGACGTGTTTGGCGAGTTCGGCCTCGAGCTGTTCGGGGGACAGGCCGTCGATGCCTTTGCCCTCGTATTTGGAGGGGATGACGAGGTCGACACCGTAGGGGTTGTCGCCCACGTGTTCGTCCAGCCAGGTCAGTTCGACCTCGAGTTGTTCTGCGGTGAATCCGACCGCGCCGAGTACGCCGAGACCGCCGGCGTTGCTGACCGCGGCCGCCACATCGCGGCAGTGGGTGAAGGCGAAGATGGGGAACTCGATCCCCAGCCGGTCGCAGATATCGGTACGCATCGCGGTGCTGTCTCCCTATGCCTGGAACAAGTTACATAATTGCCGCGCGGCGGCTGATCCGGCCGCTGCCACCCGGGCGGCCCGAATACGGCGAACACCTCCGATAACGGTGGTCGGCGCAGTGGACCGCGACGGGTGTCATACCTTGAATGTAACACGTTCTAGTTTTATTGGAACCGGTTCAGTCGCGCGCCCGCGGTGCGATCTCCGGTACCCGTGTGGCCACTTCCGGATCCGCGCCGGTGCGTACCCGTGGTGCCCGCGCCGGGACTTTCAGGAACACCCAGAACAACAGCACCAGCAGGGTGGCCCGGCCCCAGACCCCGAACCGGACCACCGCCTCCATCAGCTCGACCGAATGCCCGGTCCCCATCGTGTAGAAGTAGCGGAAGACGCCCACTCCGATCGCTATATCGGCGACCAGATAGCTCCACACCACCGGCCACGGGACCGCCAGCAGCACCAGGAACGGGATCAGCCAGAGGGTGTACTGCGGCGAATGCACCTTGTGGAACAGCAGGAACCCACACAGCATCGCTCCGCTGACACCGAGCCAGGGATACACACCGGAGTGGGTGTACCGCAGCCACCCGGCCCCCAGCGCCACGGCGAACGACGCGACGATCAGTGCCGGCGAGGCGATCGACACGACCTCGGTGAACGCGGCGCTGCTCAGCGGGTCGGAGCCGAACAGCGGCCGCAGACCCCAGTACCAGATCGAGTTGGTGGTGATATCGGCCTCGCGCTGCTGCTGGAACTCGATCGAGGCACGCCAGCCGTCGAACCCGGCCAGCGCGAACGGCAGATTGACCGCCACCACCGTGCCGCAGGCCGCGGCCGCAGTGCCCAGCGCACCGGCCACATCCAGCCGGGACCGTTCTCCCGGGCCGGCCCGCTCGCGCTCCCCGCCGGTCAGCACGTAGAGCAGCAGCGGGATCACGAAGATCGCCGGGTAGATCTTGAAACAGAAGCCCAGGCCCAGCAGGGTCGCCGCCGCCGCCCCGCGCACGCGTAAGGGGAAGTGGGTCGCCGTCATCACCGCCGCGGCCGCGACGGTCGTACACACCACCGGTAGTTCCCAGTTGTGGAACGCGTAGAGCACCAGCGGTGGACCGGCGGCCCACAGCAGCGCCGCCCGGCCGGCCAGCCGAGCGAGCAGCCAGGCGGTGACCAGCGCGAACGGCGCCAGCAACAGTGCCGAACGGAGCAGAAAGGCCGCGTCGTTGTGGGCTCCCAGCGCGCCGAGCCACATCAGCAGCCCGCTCAGCACCGGATATTCCACGGCGCCGCCGGTCAGGGTGCCGTCCGCGGTGATCCCGCCGTGCACATAGGGGAAAACATGCTGATCGATATCGCGGCCCAGCCAGAGGAACTGGATATCGGAATAACAGACCCGCGCATCCTTGACGTGATCGAAAGCGGCACTGCGACCGTCGGCGCGAAAGGGGGCTCCGGCGCAACGCGCCTTGTTGAGAAATGCCACCACGAGTGTCGCGCCGCACAACAGCACCACCATGAGAACGGTGGCGTGCCGGCCGACGTGATCGGCCCCGGGCACGCGCACGGCCGGTCCGATCGACATACCGACACCCTAGTGCGCTCCGCCACCGGACGCCGCGTGATCGTCTCGCCACCGGATGCGCCCGCGCTCCACCAGGTGGGAGGGTGCCGGAGAATAGGGGAAATTCACCGCGCGCCGAGTGTGGAATTCCATTTCGGGACCCCGATGGCGATGCCGGCGGGGCGCCGAAGATCGATTTCGTTTCCGGCGCACCACTCGGGTACTCTTGCCCGGTTGCTGACGCGACGACCCTCCTGCCGCGGACCGTCCGTGGCCGAACCCAGACCACAGGAGGTGATTGGTTCGTGCGTCATTACGAAGTGATGGTCATCCTCGATCCGAGCATGGACGAGCGCACCGTCGGACCGTCCCTGGAAAATATGCTCGGTGTTGTTCGCACCGAGGGCGGCAAAATCGACAAGGTCGATATCTGGGGCCGTAAGCGCCTCGCCTACGAGATCCGGAAACAGGCCGAAGGCATCTACGCGGTGATCGATCTGACCGCCGAGCCCGCCACGGTGAACGAACTCGACCGCCAGCTGGGCCTCAACGAGCAGGTGCTGCGCACCAAGGTTCTGCGCAACGACAAGTAGTTCCGGCGCTGTCGCCGTTTCGTCGGAGCCTGTCTCTAGGCTCTAGCGCAACAGGCGAGTGCACCCGGACTGCACACCGAGCAGGAGGAACCCCCATGGCAGCTGGCGATACGGTAATCACGGTCATCGGAAATCTGACGGCCGATCCCGAGCTTCGATTCACGCCCGCGGGCGCGGCGGTGGCCAATTTCACCGTGGCCTCCACACCCCGCATTTTCGACCGTAATACCAACGAGTGGAAAGACGGCGAAGCGCTGTTCCTGCGCTGCAATATCTGGCGCGAGGCCGCGGAGAATGTCGCCGAGAGCCTGACCAGGGGATCCCGCGTGATCGTCAGCGGCCGGCTCAAGCAGCGCTCCTTCGAAACCCGCGAGGGTGAGAAGCGCACGGTCGTCGAGCTCGAGGTCGACGAGGTCGGCCCGTCGCTGCGGTACGCCACGGCCAAGGTCAACAAGACCAGCCGCGGTGGTGGCGGCGGCGGTGGATTCGGTTCCAACAGCGGCGGTGGTGGTAACTACAACGCCGGAAACGGTGGCGGTGGACGGTCCGAGCAGGGCGCTGCGGACGACCCGTGGGGTAGCGCGCCCGCGGCCGGCTCCTTCGGGGGCGGGCGGATGGACGATGAACCGCCGTTCTGAGACGGCCCGCACCGGCCCGCGACAGCGGGCCACCAAGAATACGGAGTGAACGAAAATGGCCAAGGCACCGGCGCGCGAAAAGGTGCTCAAGAAGAAGGCTTGCACTTTCTGCAAGGAGAGCAAGTCCGGAATCGTCGACATCGACTACAAGGATGTGCCGCTGCTGCGCAAGTACGTCAGTGAGCGTGGCAAGATCCGCGCTCGCCGGGTCACCGGCAACTGCGTACAGCACCAGCGCGATATCGCCATCGCGGTGAAGAACTCGCGTGAGATGGCGCTGCTGCCCTACGTTTCGACGGCTCGCTGAGAAAGGTCGGTCAAGCATATGAAGCTCATTCTGACTGCCGATGTGGACAACCTCGGCGCTCCCGGCGATACCGTCGAGGTCAAGGACGGCTACGGCCGTAACTACCTGCTGCCCCGTGGACTGGCCATTGTCGCCAGTCGCGGTGCGCAGAAGCAGGTCGAGGGAATCCGCCGGGCCCAGGAGGCCCGCCGGGTGCGCGATCTCGGCCACGCCAATGAACTGAAGCAGGCCATCGAGGGCCTCGAAGGGGTTTCGCTGTCGGTCAAGACCGCCGGCACCGGCAAGCTCTTCGGTTCGGTCACCCAGTCCGATGTCGCCGCCGCCATCAAGTCGGCCGGGGGCCCGGTGCTGGACAAGCGCAGCATCGAGCTGCCGAAGTCGCATATCAAGGCCACCGGCAAGCACCAGGTGACCGTCCATCTGCACCCGGACGTCGCCGCGAAGCTCGCGCTGGAGGTCGTGGCCGCCGGCTGAGCCGGTCCACGCTACACACCTTCGAAACCGGGGATCACGTCTGCTCGACCATGGGTAGGCGTGGTCTCCGGTCGATTGTGCTGTGCCACGGCGGCCCCTGGTTAGCCCGGTGGTTGCTGGAATTCTTGTGATGGCGTCTGCCTGCATTTTTGCCGGCCGCGCCTCTTCGCGCTGGGGGTGTCTTATCCACAAGATGTGAGTCCTGTGGATCGATCACAAAACCAACCGGACGTAATGTGACCCAGCTCATATCTGTTCGCTCGTCCGTTAACTCAACACGCCCGGATGTTCAACATCTCCGACACGCCGATGCTTTGTTTATCCACACTGCGCGCGCGTGGGAAATCTGGATCTAGCTGGGTATTTTCCGGGGCTGACCTGCATTTTCCCCAAGTTGTCCACAGGTTGTGCACAACCTGAGGTGAACTATCCCCAGGTTATCCACAGGTCTGTGCACAGGCCTGGTTGGCATGTGGATAGACCCTCGCCTAGGTTCATCGCAGCACCATGTACGACACCCCGCCACGATGCGGTGGTTCGGATCTATCTGGGTGATAGCTGGTACGTCTGACCACTGGTCACCCGCGCCTCGGCGTCCCGGCGAACTTGTCGGACCCGTGGGGTAGAACCGGTCGTCGAAGGGTGCGTCCGGTCAGAAGGAGAGGACGGTCGAGTCGGATGGCAGTCGTCGATGACCGCGGGCACACGGACTTCCCACCGGAGCCTCCCGGCGAGGATTTCGGGCGCCAGCCGCCACACGATATGGCGGCCGAACAGTCGGTGCTCGGCGGCATGCTGCTCAGCAAGGACGCCATCGCCGACGTGGTCGAAGTACTGCGCTCCGGGGATTTCTACCGCCCCGCCCATCAAGCCGTGTACGACGCCATTCTCGATCTCTACGGGCGCGGCGAACCCGCCGACCCCGTCACCGTCGCCGCCGGCCTGGATCGCAGCGGGGAACTGAAGCGAATCGGCGGCGCCCCCTACCTGGTCACTCTCACCCAGACCGTCCCCACCGCGGCGAACGCCGGTTTCTATGCCGAGATCGTCGCCGAGAAGGCGATCCTGCGCCGGCTGGTGGAAGCCGGTACCCGCATCGTCCAGTACGGCTACGCGGGCGCCGACGGTCAGGACGTCGCCGAGGTGGTGGACCGCGCCCAGGCCGAGGTCTACGAGGTCACCGAACGCCGGACCTCCGAGGACTTCCTCCCGCTGGAGGAGCTGCTCCAGCCCACCATGGACGAGATCGACTCCATCGCCTCCCGTGGTGGTATCTCGCTCGGCGTGCCGACCGGATTCTCCGAGCTCGACGAGCTCACCAACGGCCTGCACCCCGGTCAGATGATCATCGTGGCCGCCCGGCCGGGTGTCGGTAAATCGACTCTGGGAATGGATTTCATGCGCAGTGCCTCGATTCGGCACGGGCTGGCCAGCGTTATCTTCTCGCTGGAGATGAGCCGGACCGAGATCGTGATGCGCCTGCTGTCGGCCGAGGCGAAGATCAAGCTCGGGGATATGCGGTCCGGGCGGATGAGTGACGACGACTGGACGAAACTCGCGCGGCGGATGAGCGAGATCAGTGAGGCGCCGTTGTTCGTGGACGATTCGCCGAACCTCACCATGATGGAGATCCGCGCCAAGGCGCGCCGGCTGAAGCAGCGTCACGATCTGAAATTGGTCGTGGTGGACTATCTCCAGCTGATGACCTCCGGTAAAAAGGTCGAATCGCGACAGCAGGAGGTCTCGGATTTCTCGCGAAACCTGAAACTGCTGGCCAAGGAACTGGAAGTTCCGGTGGTCGCCATCAGTCAGCTGAACCGTGGTCCGGAACAGCGCACCGACAAACGCCCGCAGGTCTCCGACCTTCGTGAATCGGGTTCGCTCGAGCAGGACGCCGATATGGTGATCCTGCTGCACCGGCCGGACGCCTTCGAGCGCGACGATCCGCGCGGCGGCGAAGCGGATCTCATCGTCGGCAAGCACCGTAACGGCCCCACGGCGACGATCACCGTCGCCCACCAGCTGCATCTGTCGCGCTTCGTCGATATGGCGCGCGGCTGAGCGCGGCGCGTTCCTGGTCAACTTCCGCCACGTTTTCTACGCGCTGTCCTTTCCGCTGCACCGGGTGCGCGGCCGGTGGGGAAAGGGGTATGCGACCTTCGCGTTGACCGATGAGGCCTATGCGCTGACCACGGGTGCCGCCGCGCGGGAATGGAGTGGCAGGCGCATCCTCTGGCTGCAGGTCCTGTGTCAGGGCTACTGGGTCGCCGGCGCCACCGTCGGCGCGGGTGGCGCGGCGTTGCTCCCGGTCCGGCTCGACGGCCTCGACTTCGCGCTGACCGCGTTGTTCGTCGTACTCGCTGTGGACGGATATCGCGCCGAGCGTGATATCCCGGTCCCGGTCGTCGCGCTGGGGTGTGCGCTGGCGGCCCGGCTCCTGCTGCCGGGACAGATGCTGCCCGTCGCCCTGGGGTTGTTCACGGCCGCGCTGTCGATTCGTCGATTCGCCACCAGCAGTGAGCTCACCCGTGCCTGATACCGGTTACCTGATCGCTGCCGTCGCGGTGTGCACCGTGATCACCTGGTCGCTGCGCGCGCTACCTTTCGCCGTGCTGGCTCCGCTGCGGAGCAGCGCCACCGTCGAGTACCTGAGCCGGCACATGCCGGTCGGCGTCATGGTGATTCTGGCCGCGTACACCCTGCGAGACCTCGCCCCCGCCCAGCTGACCGTCACCGGGCCGGCGTTGGTCGCCACCCTCGCTCTCCACCTCTGGCGCGGCAATGCCGTGCTCAGCGTCCTGACCGGCACTGCCCTGCACGTGGCGCTGACAACTCTGCTCGCCCACAGCTGAGATCATCCGGCGCCCCGCCGAAGTGCGGTCGTCATGCGTCGGAAATCGATCGTCGCACCGCTGATCTTTCGATCTCACACCACCGAATTTCGCTGCGCGGCACAGATCTCCGTTCGAGTCGATCAGTCGCTCGCCACCGGATCACACTCTTCGAGCACGCGTCGACCGCGTGTGTACAGAGGCCGATCAGAGCACGGAGTCCCGCATGACCGAGTCACTCATCCAGTTGCCCACTGCTGGAGAACCAGTTGTCGACACTTTCGACCGGATGATCCGGACCGGGCCCATCGTGCCCTACGAACTGCCGGGTGGGGTCCGGGCCTGGATGGCGGTCAGCCACCAGGCGGTCGGTGAGATTCTCGCCGGTGACGGCACGCTGTTCAGTCACAGCGCGAAGAACTGTCCCGCGATGCATGATGGCACTGTTCCGGCCGACTGGCCCCTACGTGTCCTGACCGACGCCGATCACCTGCTCAACAAGGACGGCGCCGATCACATGCGGATGCGCCGGGCCATCGCGCGTGCCTTCACTCCCGCCCGGGTCGCCCGGCTCGAACCGCGTATCCAACAGCTGACCGACGACCTGATCGATAAATTCGCCGACCAGCCGGAAGTCGATCTCGTCGAGCAGTTCACCATGCCGCTGCCCGTCGCGGTGATCTGCGAACTGTTCGGCGTACCGGTCGCCGACCGGGGAAAGTTCCGGGGCTGGACATCTACGCTGATCGCGCATACCAGCACCGGCGAGCAGACCCGAACCGCCATGCAGGAAATGGTCGGCTATCTGACCGGGTTGGTCGCGGACAAGCACAACGACCCGGGTGACGACCTCACCTCGGATCTGGTGCGGGCCCAGCCCGAACACGGGATCGCCGATGCCGAACTGGTCGACATGCTGTGGATCATCATCGTGGCCGGACACGAGACCACGATGCACCTGCTCGGCAACGCGGTCGTGGCCCTCTACACCTTTCCCGATCAGCTCGCGGCGGCCATCGACGGGGATCGCTGGACCGATGTCGTGGAGGAGGCGTTGCGCTACCGGAACGCGGCCTGCGCCATGTTCAACCGGTATGCCCTGCAGGATGTCCGGATCGCCGGTGTGGACATCCCCCGCGGGGCGATCGTGGGCTGGTACGCGGGAGCCGGCCGCGATCCACGGAAATACTCGAATGCCGATGTGTTCGATATCGACCGCGACGATATCGATCAGCTGGGCTTCGGCCGCGGCCCGCACTTCTGCCTCGGCGCGCATTTGGCCCGGCTGGAGGCCCGGACCGCGCTGGCCACCCTGTTCGGCCGGTTCCCCCGGATGCGCCTCGCCTGTGATCCGGCGGAGGTCCCCTACGCGCCGCAGTTCATGACCAATGGTCCGCTCTGCGTGCCGGTGCGGCTCGGCTCCCGCGACTGAGCGAGCGATGAGCCGGCAGGGGGAAGCTGTCAGAATTCTGTCGGACCGTCCCCGACCGGATAGGCGGAAATGAGTATCGGACCGGCAGAGCCACCGCTATGCGGTATTCCCAGCTGACCGTCGCGGACGCGGCGGAGTGGACCGAGGTGACCGACCATTTCCTGAAGGCGGACCACCGCTACCGCGATCCGGCCGACTGGTGGGCTCGGATAGCGGTTCAAGAGTCCCCGAGTTACACCTTGCTGCGTTCCCAGCAGCGCGGTGACCACCTGATGTACCGCAACCGTTCGCATATCCGGCACGGTCCGAGCGACTACTGCTGGATGGTGTTGCCCAGACGCGGCGAATGGCTCATCCAGCAACAGGACCGGCTCACCAGGGTGGCGGCCCAGCGCGGATTCGTGCTCGACCTGGACCGAGCCTGCCGGGTGTTGTTGCCCGGTTCGACGGCCTACGCGCTGCTCCTGCCCCGTGCGCGACTGGAGCGCCGGCTGCCCGCCCCCGAGGTGCGGACGGCGCTCGATATGTCGACGGGTCTCGGCCGGATCGTGCAGAGCATGCTCATCGCCACCCTGGCCGCACAGTCGGATCTGACGACACCGGAATTCGACGCCGTCTGTGACCGGGTCACCGAACTGCTGTGCCTGATACTCGCCGGCGACCTCGGGCCACAGCAGGCCCATCTGACCGAAACCGTGGATGCCATCAGGGCATTCGTCCGGGAGAACATCGGGTCCGGCGATGTACGGCTGCCCGCGGTCGCTCATGCGCTGGGCTGGTCTCCCCGTCAGCTGCGTTCGGTACTACACCGGACCGGCATCACCTATCGGGAGTTGCGGCGCGGCGAGGCGTTGCGCATCGCGCGCGATCTGCTGGCGCGTCCGGGACCGGAGTCCATCGCGGAGATCGCCGCACGGTGCGGGTTCACCAACACCGGGTTCTCGACGGCGTTCAAATCCCAATACGGTGAAACCCCGCGCGATTTCCGGCAGCGCCGCCGGGCCGACCTGCTCGCTGTGGCACCGCGGCCCCCGGAAACCGTCGACGGTGACGACCGTGCGGGGTCGGGGATCAGAGATCCCGGATGACGCGGCACGGGTTGCCGGCCGCGAACACGCGGGACGGGATATCGCGGGTCACCACACTGCCCGCGCCGATCACCGAGTTGTCGCCGATGGTGACCCCGGCGCAGACGATGACGCCGCCACCCAGCCACACGTTGTCGCCGATGGTGATGGGCGCGGCGGATTCCCACCCGGCCCGCCGGAGTTCGTGGTCCGCCATGGGGTGCAGCGGGGTGAGGATCTGGACGCGGGGGCCGATCGCCACATCGCTGCCGATGGTGACGGGGGCGCAGTCGAGGATGACGGTGTCGTAGTTGAGAAAACTGTTGCTGCCGATCGCGGTCGGATAACCGTAGTCGCAGCGGAAGGGCGGCATGACCACCGTGCCGGCGCCACATGCGCCCAGCAGCTCGCCGAGGATCTCCCGCCGTTCGGCCTCGGCATCGGGCGCTGTGTCGTTGTAGCGGGCGGTCAGCGTATGACAGGCGCGGCGTTCCGCGACGAGCTCCGGGTCGTTGCCGCGATAGAGATCGCCGCGCAGCATACGTTCCTTATCGGTCGCCATGGACTCGATCCTGCCGGATCGGCGCGGCGTGGGTGGCGACCTGCCGACCGTGCGGCGGGAGGTCTGTCCGACTACGCGGTCCGGGCCCCGGCGAAGTACCGTGTGCGCGCCGCGCGGTTCCACGTGGCGCGCGGTCCGGGAAAATTCGAGGTCGGATCAGCTGTTTTCGCAGCTCACGGACGTAGGCTGGGAGTGTAGCGTCCGCTCGTCGAGGAGGACGGCAAATGGTCGACAGTCCACGAACGATCGCCGGAACCGAGCCGGCGCTGCCCGCGGGTGCGGATACGGAGCGGTTCGCCGGGTACGGCGTGATGGGCCAGCCGTTCGCGAGCGGCCACTACCTGGCCTTTCGGCATTTCGCCGCCAGCTCGGTGGGGCCCGGATACGAATCGGTCTGGCATCGGAACCCGGAGCGGGAATGGGTCATCTACAGCAGTGTCGCGCCGGAAGCCAGTTGTGTGCGGTACTACGGCGCCGCGCTCGTGGACGCGCGGGTCACGGACATCTCGGTGACCTGGACCGGACCGTTCGCGTTGACGGTTCGGGTGCCGGGCACGCTGGTGTGGGAGATCGAGCTGGGGCGTTCGCCCGCGACGACGGCGATGACGGCGCTGGGCGGCGCGCTGCCCGCGGCGCTGTGGCGCAACCCCACGGTGCTGTCGGTCATGTCGCGGGTGGCGGGCCCGGCGCTCGGCGCGGGGCGGGTCCGGTTGCGCGGCACCACCCCGAACGGGCAATGGTTCCGGCTCGAGCCGCGGATGCTGTGGACGGTCGAGCGTACGGTGGCCCGGATCGACGGCATCGATACAGGTCCGGCCGGGCCGTTGCCCGAACAGACGGCGCTCGGTGACTTCCAATTGCCGCAACGCGGCATGTTCGCGGTGGGTCGGGCGTATTTCGAGCCGTACGACGCCGCTCGGCACGGGGCGGGGACGCCGGGGACCTGACGGCCGGGACGGCCGGGGTGTCGGGTGGCGAGGTCCGTCCGGCCGCTGCGGAACCGTGTTGCCGGGCCTGCTCGCTGAAACGGCGGTGGGAGCCGACCTCTCGGGTCCGCTCCCACCGCCGTTCGGGATGTGTCGTGTCAGCCCACCGGAGCGGGCTCCGATGCCGCGGTGGGTTTCGTATCGTCTTCCTTGCGGTTGCGGCGGATGCTGGAGAGCACCGCGGCGCCGATGAAGGCGATGCCGATGAGACCGGTGACGAGCTCGTGGACGTGGATATCGCCGACCGTGATCAGCAGGATCAGGGCGAGCGCGCCGATGGCCCAGTGGGCGCCGTGCTCGAGGTAGACGTATTCGTTCAGCGTGCCCTTGCGCACCAGGTAGACGGTGATCGACCGGACGAACATGGCGCCGATCAGACCCAGGCCGAGGGCGATGATGATCGGGTCGGCGGTGATGGCGAACGCGCCGATCACACCGTCGAAGGAGAACGAGGCGTCGAGTACCTCGAGGTAGAGGAACAGGAAGAACCCGGCCTTACCGGTGGCCTTGGCCAGGCCCGACGGGCCGCCCGCGGCTTCTTCGGCGTGCTCCTCGGCGTTGAACATCGAACCCAGACCGTCGACGGCGATGTAGATGATCATGCCGAGCAGACCGGCCAGCAGCACGGTGGAACGGTCGTCCTCGTGGGCGAGGAACTCCGCGGCCAGCACCAGGCCGATACCGGCCACGACCACCGACATCATGTCCAGCTTGCCGGCCTTGGCCAGGGGGCGTTCGATCCAGGACAGCCAGGTCAGTTCGCGGTCTTCGAGGATGAAGTTGAGGAACAGCATCGCCAGGAACATGCCGCCGAATGCCGCGATCTGCGGGTGCGCATCGGTGAGCAGGGTCTCGTAGCTGGGGGAGCCGTCGGGGAAGTACGCGGCGTCGCCGGCGGGCGGGTTGAGCGCGAGGTCGAAGGCCTGGACCGGGTTGAGGCCGGCGGTGACCCATACGATGGCCAGCGGGAAGACCAGCCGCATACCGAACACGGCGATCAGGATGCCGATGGTGAGGAAGATCTTCTGCCAGAACTCACTCATCTTCTCCAAGATGGTGGCGTTGATGACAGCGTTGTCGAACGACAGCGATACCTCGAGGATGCCGAGGATGAGGCAGAGCGCCAGGGCGGTCGGGCCGCCGTAGAGGAACGCCACCCCCAGCGACAGCACCGTGACGACTAAGGATAAACCGAATATGCGCAGGACCACGCTGGGACCTTTCGTGTGCGGTGGCCGGACTGCGGTCGGTATC
Organism: Nocardia sp. NPDC004568; assembly: GCF_040609955.1. Lineage (NCBI taxonomy): Bacteria > Bacillati > Actinomycetota > Actinomycetes > Mycobacteriales > Nocardiaceae > Nocardia > Nocardia sp. NPDC004568. Next base: position 58,946 of record NZ_JBEXLL010000025.1, on the reverse strand, counting down.
CCGGCCTGTACGAGAAACCTGGTCGGCGGTATCGACGACCAGTCACCAGCGTTGCCGCCGACCGCCTATTTGTCCAATTTGTCCCCTGGCGCCTCTACAGGCAGAGAACGAGGGGGCCCGTCACCGGACCCCCTCACGCTACCCGGAGGTGTGGATCGTCAGACGTTCACACCGTAGTCACGCGCGATACCGGCCAGGCCGGACGCGTAGCCCTGGCCGATGGCGCGGAACTTCCACTCGGCCCCGTTGCGGTACAGCTCACCGAAGACCATGGCGGTCTCGGTGGAGGCGTCCTCGGACAGGTCGTAGCGGGCCAGTTCCTCGCCGCTGGCCCGGTTCACGACGCGGATGTAGGCGTTGCGTACCTGACCGAACGACTGCGAACGGCTGTCCGCCTCGTAGATCGAGACGGGGAAGAAGATGCTCTCGATATTCGCCGGGGTGTTGGCGAGGTCCACGTTGATGACCTCGTCGTCGCCTTCGCCCTCACCGGTGGTGTTGTCACCGACGTGCTCGATGGCGCCGTCGGGGGACTTGAGATTGTTGAAGAACACGAAGTGCTGGTCGGAGACGACCTTCTTGTCGGCTCCGGTGGCGATCGCGCTGGCGTCCAGATCGAAATCGGTGCCCGTGGTGGTGCGCACATCCCAGCCCAGGCCGACGGCGACCGCAGTGAGGCCCGGAGCCGCCTTGCTCAGCGAGACGTTGCCGCCCTTGGACAAACTGACACCCATGCGGGATTCCCTTTCGTAGTCGTCTGTGATTCCCAGCATGTCGGTAACCGCCGGGTACGGAATACGACAGTAGTGGGTTTCGGTGAACTTGCGTACAAACTCGGGCAAGCCGGCCACCGGCGTGCGCGAGCGGTGTGCCGGATGGTCCGGGATCGAACACGTTCGGAGCGCCGGCCCGCGCACATCCCGTCACGGTGTTCGACGGGATGTGCGCGGAGTCCGGTCGTGCGCGATGCGGCGGCACGCGGGTGGTGGGATCTCATACCATCGGGTCTGTGGCAGGCCGCAGGCGTGGATGGTTCCGGTCGGGGGAGGATCCGTGGTTCGAACAGGCACGGTCGGCGCTGACGACGGCGTTCCTGGACATGGACCGGCGGCAGTCGGCCGCGGAGGCGGCCACCGAGGCCGCCGAGGAAATGTTCCCGGAACGGGGGCTCGGTCGCCGCTGGGCCGCGGTGCGCGAGGACTGCTACACCGCCGCGGCGGCATATCTGCAGCTCACCGGGGAGCTGGACCAGGACGAGCCGACCGGGATCCGTCGGCCGGACCGGCAGCAGCGGCTGGACGCGGTGGTCCGGCAGCTGAAGTCCGCCGCGCAGCGGGTCGACCGCTTCTACCACGGCGACCGCGCCGCGCTCGAGGAAGCTGTCGCGGTACAGCGGGCGGTGCCGGAACTGGTCGAGCGGGTCACCGCCGACGCGGCGCGGGTGCGCAGCCGGGCGGCCGAATCGGAGTACGCCGCGTATCCCTCGGTGCGTGCGGGTGCCGCGGCGGTGGATGAGGCAATGGTCACACTGACCGCCGTGCCGCCGGACGACCGCGGCCGGGCCCGGACGGCGGCCAACCGGCTGGCTTCCGTTACGGCCGATTTGTCGGAATCGTTGGCCCAGGCCCCCTCTCGGGCCCCGGCCGCGCGGAACGCCGTCTCCTCGGTCACCACCCGGCTCGCCGCGGTCCGTACCCGGGCCGAGCGGATCGGGCCCGCGTATTCGGCGCTGCTGCGGGAGTTCAATGCTGCGAGTTCGGCGGATCTGGCAGACAATGAGCGAACCAGCGAGCGTCATATCGCCGCCGCGGCACAAGCCCTGGCCGGGGCTCGCGCCGCCGCGGCCGAGAACACCCCGGAGCAGGCCCTTGAACTGACCACCACCGCGCGCGGCCATCTCGCCGACGCCGAACAACTGGTCGACGCCGTGACCAAACGGCTGGCCGAGTTGCGGGCGGTTCGCGAGGATCCGAGCCAACGCGCCGAAGCTGTACGGTTCCGCCTCCGCGACGCCCAGATGCTGGCTGTGTCACGCGGACTGGTGGCCGAATGGGGCTCGGTACTGGACGCTCAGGTCGAACGCCTCGACCGGGTCACCGCATCCCTCACCGGACGGCACCCCGACTATTGGGCGTATGTAAACGAACTCGACACCATCACCGAATTCATTGCCGGGGTCGTCGAGCGAATGCGGAAACAACCACCACCGGGACAACGACAAGGATGAGACGGGGGCTCGATGACCGCAGGCACGGCCGTCCGGCAGGAAATTTCCCTGTACAAGCAGGTACCGCGCCGACACTTCAGGTATTTGCAGGGGCCGGACGCCAGAGCGCTGTTCCACCGCCAACCGGAGCCGTTCGACGACTGTGCCGATCGGGAGATACTGGCGATGGCACTGGGCGCCACCCTCTATGTACCGGCCACCCGGGCGGATCTGACGGCGACGATCGTGCGCCGGGCCGAACGCGGAGTGTGCTCGATGGTGATCGATCTCGAGGACGCCGTCGCCGACCACGAGGTCGAGTTCGCGAAACAGCAGACCGTGCGCACGCTCGACGAACTCGCCGCCCGCCCGGACCCGAATCCGATGCTGTTCGTCCGCGTCCGCGACGCCGATACCGTGCCCGAACTGATCGACCGCCTGGGTGCGGGCGCGCAGGTGCTGACGGGTTTCGTATTCCCCAAGTTCGACAGCTCCTCGGCACCGAAGTACCTCGCCGCGCTGACGGCCGCCGCCGCGCGGACGGAACGGCCGCTCTACGGAATGCCGGTACTGGAATCCGCGGCGCTGGTACACCGGCAGACCAGGGATTCCGAGCTCACCCAGATCGCGGCCTGCCTGGCCGAGGTCCGGGAACGGATCCTGGCCGTGCGGATCGGTGCCACCGATATGTGCGCGACCTTCGGTATCCGCCGCGATCGTGACCTGACCATCTACGATGTGCGGGTCATCGCGGACGTGATCGCCGATATCGTGAACTACCTGGGCCGGGCCGACGATACGGGTTTCGTGATCACCGGGCCGGTCTGGGAGTACTTCGCCGATCACGAGCGGATGTTCCGGCCGCTGCTGCGCACCGCGCCGTTCGAGGAATCCGACGCGGTGCCGTTCCGCAGCTATCTGGTGAGCCGGGATCTGGACGGTCTGCTGCGTGAGATCACACTGGACCGCGCCAACGGTATCCAGGGCAAAACCGTCATCCATCCCTCCCATGTGGCGGCCGTGCACGCGCTGTCGGTGGTCACACACGAGGAATACTCCGATGCCCTCGACATTCTCCAGGTCGAGGTCGGCGGGGTCGCCGCGTCCGGCTACCGCAACAAGATGAACGAGATGCGGCCCCACCGCAATTGGGCGCGCACCACCCTGACCCGGGCCCGGGTCTTCGGGGTGGCGAAGAAAGGGGTGTCCTTCGTGGATCTGTTATCGGCGCTGGTCACAGTATGAGCGACCGGTCCGGCGACGCGTATTGGGCGACCCGTGCCCTCGGTATCGAACTGCGGCACCGGGAAGCGTTCCGGCACGGGAACGCTCCCGATACCCTGGCGGCCGAACCGGAGATCGCCGATCTGGTGCAGCCGGGATTGCGCAAGAATCCGCGGCGCGCGCACCTGCTGGTCTCCACGGTGCTGGGCAAACACCTGCCGACCGACCCCGTCCGGGTCCGGGACGCGGGCGACCGCCTCGGTGATCTGGTGCGCGCGGTACTCGGTGAACAGGATGCGGTGGTGCTCGGGTTCGCCGAGACCGCGACCGGGCTGGGTCACTGTGTGGCCGCGCGGATCGACGCGGCCTGTTACCTGCATTCGACCCGCCGGGTGGTGCCGGGCGCGGTGACACTCACCGGGTTCGAGGAGGGGCATTCGCACGCGACTTCGCACCTGTTGCAACCGATGCCGGGCGACGTGTTCGTCGCCGGCCTGCCGCTGGTGCTGGTGGACGACGAGATCTCCACCGGCGCCACCGCGCTCGATGCCATCGAGGCGCTGCACGAGTTCGCGCCGCGGACCCACTATGTGCTGGCCACGCTGGTCGATATGCGCAGCGATGCCGACCGCGACAGGTTCGCCGCGGCGGCCGCGGCGCTGGGCGCGCGGATCGATACGGTCTGCCTGGCGTCGGGTGCCACGGTGCTGCCCGAGGGTTTGGTGGCCACCGTCGCAGAACTGCCTGCGGCGGAAGCGAATCCGGTGGGGGCTCGGCGCGGTGTGCCGGCGCGGCTGGACCTGCCTTGGCCGCGGGATGTGCCCGAGGGCGGCCGGCACGGGTTCCTGCGCGCCGACCGGGCCGGGTTCGAGCAGGCCACCGCCGTCGCGGGGAAGATGTTGCGGGACCTGCTGGTCACCGAGTATCCCGGTCGCCCGGTGATCGTGCTCGCCCACGAAGAACTGATGTATCTGCCGCTGTGCCTGGCCGTGGGAATCGCCGAGTCCGGGGTGCCGGTGCGGTACCAGACCACCACCCGTTCCCCGGCGTATGTCCTGGACGAACCCGGTTATCCGCTGCGCCGTGGTTTCCGGTTCCCGGCCCCGGAAGCGGGCGAGGAAAAACCGCGCTACCTCTACAACGCGTGCTGGCCCGACGATCCGGGCGCGAACCCGGTGCTGGTGTTCGTGGCCGATTCACCTGCCGACAGTGAGCGGCTGCACGCCCCGGGAGGGTTGGTCGATGTCCTCACCGCCGCCGGTTCCGATGTGGTGGTGGCGATCATCCGGGAGGCCGATCCGCGCATGCTCGCCGCCGCGCGCGGGGGCGGTTTCGCCGGGCCCGCACCGCTGTTCGGCCCCGAATTCGGTTCCTACGACCGGGCCGATGTGGCGTGGCTGCTGAAGGATCTGTCCGCCGCCGACCTGGAGTCCGATACCGCCTCCCGGGAACAGCGGATCCAGTCCGGCATCGCGCACTACGCCGAATCACTGCCCATCGAGTACCAGCCCGACGCCGCCTACCGAGAGCTGTTCGACCGGGTCCTGGCCGACAGCGCCGAGCGGTTGGCCCTGGCAGTGGGAACGGTGGCCGAACTCGTGGCCGCCGAACGCGGCACCGATATCGTGCTGGCCTCGCTGGCCCGGGCAGGCACCCCCGTCGGTATCCTGATCCGCCGCTGGCTGGCCACCGGGCACGGGCAGCGGCCCGCGCTGGATATCCCGCACTACGCGGTGTCGATCGTGCGCGATCGCGGGATCGACACCGTGGCCCTGGACTATCTGGCCCACCATCACGACCCCGCGTCCGTGGTGTTCGTGGACGGATGGACCGGTAAGGGCGCGATCACCCGGGAACTGACCGCGGCGCTCGACGCGTACCACGCGGCGGGCGGCGCCCGCTTCGACGACGACCTCGCCGTCCTCGCCGACCCCGGGCACTGCGTGCGCACCTACGGCACCCGCGACGATTTCCTGATCGCCTCGGCCTGCCTGAACTCCACTGTGTCCGGTCTCGTCTCGCGCACCGTGCTCAACCGCGACCTCATCGGCCCGGGTGATTTCCACGGCGCCAAGTTCTATGCCGACCTGGCCGCCGACGATGTCTCCGGCCGGCTGATCGATACCGTCACCGGGGCGTTCGAGACGATCCGGCCGCAGGTGAGCGCACAGGTCGCGGCGGTGAGTTCCGGCGACCGCGCACCCACCTGGGCCGGTTGGGCGTCGGTGGAACGGGTGCGCGCCGAGTACGGGATCGACAGTGTGAACTTCGTGAAACCGGGCGTCGGGGAGACCACCCGGGTCCTGCTGCGGCGGGTGCCGTGGCGGGTGCTGGTCCGGGAACCGGACGCCCCCGAGCATGCCCATATCCGGCTGCTGGCGCAGGCCCGGGCGGTGCCGGTGGAGGTCGTGCCGGACCTGGCGTATTCGTGCATGGGCCTGATCAAGGATGTGCAGCGGTAGATGATGTCTCCGAAACCACTACTGGTCGCCACGGATCTGGATCGCACCATGATCTACTCCGCCGCGGCTGCCGGCACCGCCGCCGCGGCGACAGTATGTGTGGAACATCTCGACGGCTCTCCGCTGTCGTATATGACCGCGGCCGCCGCGGACCGGCTGCGGGAACTGGCCGTCGCCGCGATGGTCCTACCCACCACCACCCGGACCATCGAGCAGTTCGGCCGGATCCGGCTGCCCGGGGCGCCGTGGCCGTACGCCGTCACCAGCAACGGCGGGAACATCCTGGTCGACGGGGTACCGGATACGCGGTGGCGCCGGGGGATCGAGGCGGCGGTCCGGGCCGGCGGGGCCGGTCTCGCCGAGGTCGAGACCGCGCTGCGGGCACGGATCGACGATTCGTGGGTGCTCAAGTTCCGCGAGGCCGACGGCCTGTTCTGCTATCTGGTGGTGGACCTGGCCGCGACTCCTCCGGATTTCCTCACCGGCTGGGACGCCTGGTGCCGGGAGCGCGGCTGGACGGCGTCGCGGCAGGGCCGGAAGATCTACACGATGCCGACGGCGGTGTGCAAGAGCAGCGCGGTGGCCGAGGTCCGGGCCCGGCTCGTGGAGTCCGGTGCGTTGGACGCGGCGGCGCCGACGCTCGCCGCCGGCGACGGCGCTCTGGACGCCGAAATGCTCGCCGCGGCCGAGCACGCCATCCGGCCCCGGCACGGTGAACTCGAGGAACTCGGCTGGACCCGGCCGGGCCTCACCGTCACCACCGCCACCGGAATCGAGGCAGGGGAGGAAATACTCGGCTGGTTCGCCGCCGCGCTCACCGGGCCGGTGGCCGCCGGGGCGGCGGGTTAGAGCATGCGCCGCCGCGCCCGCGCCTCGGCGCGCGAGCGCCGCAACGAGACCCGCGACCACACGGCGTCCTGCAACGCCAGCGTCGCCCAGCCCGCGATCGCCATCCCGGCCAGGTTCACCACCAGCTGCAACGTGCTACCCCAGATGGCCGAACCGGCGCCGAAGGCCAGACCGAGCGCGATATTGCCCGCGGCCGGAACGGTGGTCACCGAGATGAACACACCCACCAGCGCACCCGATTTGGACGAGGTCAGCGACAGCACCCCGGCGGCCGCCGCGATCAACGCGACGATGAACGACCACTTGTCCGGTGTGTAGATGAACGAGGTCTGCGGACGGTCCCCGGTGACGACATCGACGGTTATCCAGCCGAACAACCGGCCGAGCAGGACGAGCGCGAAAGTGACCGCGATGGCGGCGCCGAACCCCATCGCCAGCGTGGCGACGGCGCGACCGAACAGTGCGGCCCGGCGCCGGACCAGCGCCACACCCAGTGCGGCGATGGCACCGAACTCCGGACCGAGCACCATCGCGCCGATCACCAGGATCTGTGAATCGACCACGATGGCGATACTGGCCAGTGCCGTCGCCAGCGTCATGAAACTCACATAGGTCCAGTTGAGTTCGGTCTCCTCGTAGGAACGCTGGGTGACATCGGCCCAGACCACCGAATCGGCGCTGTATCCCGGAGTTCGCAGTTCGGCCAGATATCCGGACAGCGACATCCAGGTGGATATCTGCTCCACCTCGATACTGCCGCGATGATGCAGGCCGGTCGCGCGGAGACGTTCGAGCACATCGTTGGCGGCTTCGCGGGCCAGATCCGCGAACACCACATCACCCGCGGGGCGTAGCGAACTTCCGCGCAGAACCGCCAGCCCGCTCACTGCGTCGTCGGACTCCAGGATCGATACCACTTCGTCGGTCAATTCGGCCGGTGACAGTATCCGCACATGCAGCATGCGCCAAGTCTGCCCGGGCGGCGTGGCGCCGCGCAGCCGGACGGGCCGGTTGCGGCCGGCCGGTCAGTAACCCTGTTGGCCGGCGAGCTGCTGGGCGATGACCCCCTGCAGCCGCTGCAGTCCCGGCACGGTGATCCCGCTCTGCAACTGACCCTCGATGGTGCGGATGAGGGCGGCGTCGCTGAGCACCTTCTCGCTCGACTGGATGAGAACCGTGCCGGCACCGGTGAAATCGAACTGGCGCTCCTCGCCGGAGGTCACCCCGAAGGCGGCCGCCCCGGCGGCCAGGAACCCCGAGACCCACCGCTGGTCGTAGTGATGGCTGGGTGACGGGCAATCCGCCCAGCCCACCAGCGATTCCGGGTCCACCCGCAACGGCGGTTCGGCGAAGATCACCGGGCCGTTCGAGGACGCCAAGAACTTCCCGGTGCCGATCAGCGTCAGGAAGCCCGGGACGATCGACTGATTCAGCGACAGCCCCGGCTCGAAGGCCAGCAGGTTCGCCGCGCGGATGGTGAGGTTGCCGTCGTCGAGATCGTAGGAGTTGATGTCGTAGCCGCGGTCGCCGATCAGCAGTTTGCCCTGTCCCTCGGCGACCACGTAGTCGCCGGTGAACAGCGGCGCCGAGAACTGGTTCGCCACCATGTGCATGAGGTGACCCTGCAGGCCGTGGGTGAGCGCCTGGAATTGCATCTGCCCGTAGTAGGCGATCATCGCGCCCTTGCGCATGAACCACGGCTTGTTCAGATCGATGCAGTACGCGTAGCTGTTGCCGGGGACGTTGTCGCTTTCCCCGAGATTCATCGGGTTGAGGATCTCGCTCACAGTTTCTCCTCGGATGCCTGCACGTACACCAGTCCCTGGCCCGCGCACTGCAGTTGCATGGCCTCGCCGGATCCGCGGCCCACCGCGTCCCGCCAGCTCACCGCGGCCTTCAGCTCGGTGTGCACGTTCCCGTAGGAGGCGATGAACGCCTGTGGGTCGACCACCACCGGATTCGGCCCGCCCACCTGCAGTTCGAGGAAACCACCGTGGGCCAGCAGGACGGCGCTGCCCTGCCCGGACAGCTGGGTGGTGAACATGCCCTGCCCGGTGAGCGCGCCCGAGGCGGCGCCGCGCAGGGCGCCCATCAGTCCACCGCCCCCACCGCCGCCGGAGCTCGCGACCGACACCACCGAGGTCTGCAGACCGGCGGTGTAGGCGAGCAGCCGGGACGCCTCCACCTGTAGTACCGCCCCCGGCTGTACGTGGACCACCTGAACTTCCAGGCCGGCGAATCCGTAATGGACGCTGCCGCTGCCCTGCGCGAGCATGGTTCGCTGGTGTTCGCCCGCCATCATCTGCCCGGCCATCCGGAGCAGCCCGCCGCCACCCATCCCGGCGCCGCCCGGTATCTCGTGCGGCGCGAAGGAGACATCGCCGGTGTAGAAGAGCATGCCGCCGGCCCGGGCGACCACGCCGCCCGCCGTGGCGATATCGACCGCGACGACCTTGGAATTGATCTGCTCGAACATGACCTACCGTTCCGCCGGTTGGATCGAGACCACGCCCTGGCCGTCCCAGCGCAGCGAGAACGCCTCGCCGCCACCCTGTCCCATCGCCGCGCGCCAGGAGATATCGGTGACGAAGGACTGGTTGAGGTTGCCGTGCGCGGCGACGAACGCGTCCGGGTCCACCACCAGCGGGAACTGCGGTGAGACCTCCAGGTGGATGAGCGGCCCGCCCGCCGACAGCAGGGCGACCTGCCCCTGGCCGCTGACCGTGGTGGTGAACAACCCCTGGCCGCTGGACGCCCCGCGCACCCCGGCGAATCGCACATCGGTGCGCAGATTCCCGGCGAAGGCCAGCAACTGCTGCGATTCGACCTGCAGGGTCTCGTTGTTCAGGTTCACCACCGAGACGTACTGGCCGTTCACCGCCAGGAAGACCCGCCCCTGCCCGCCACATTCCATCAGCGACAGCTTCTCGCCGGTGGCGCGGCGTTTCATGCCCGCCAGAACCCCGTCCCCGCCGCCGAACCCGGCCGATTTGAACTGCACGGCGCCCTCGTAGGCGACCATCGAGCCGGAGATGGCGCGGATACTGGTGTTCGTCAGGTGTACCTCGATCACCTTCTTCGACTGTTCGAAGAGTTGTGCCATGGAGAGTCGCCTGTTCTCGCCGCCCCGGAGCCCGGCCCGCTGCCGGTGCTCATCCGTCGCCGTCACCCTAACCGCCGCGAGCAGACCCAGTCCATGCGCGGCCGCACACCATTGGCCTGCTCCGGATGGCCGGCCTCCGCGGGTCGGGGCCCGCCCCCGGTTCTGGAGCGGCAGAGCGAAGGAGCGCGGCGACCGAGCGTGTGCAGTCGACCGTCCAGAGAATGGCGACCATTGAGCGCTGACAGTGACGTAGTCTCCCCGGGCCGGTCGAGGTGCACGACAGCCTGCACCTTCTGTGTATTTCGGATGGTCTACCTCCGTGGTCGGGGCCCGCCCGCGATTCTGGACCGACAGAGCGAAGGAGCGCAGCGACTGAGCGGCGGAGGGAAGAATCGGGGTCACAGGGCCCCGGCCCGCCCCGCCGGAGGCGGGGCAGATGAACACAGCTCCGGGTGTCAACGGCGGTCGTGGTCGCCACCTATCTCGTACAGTGGCATCCATACGCACCGACAAGCGAAGGGTCTGACTTGTCCGCAACACTCGCCAAGGGCCAGAACGGTCCACTGGCCACGAACGACGTGGTGGTTTCCATCCAGTTGGCGGCTCCGGCCGATCTGTCCGCCTTATTGGTGACCGAGCAGGGCAAAGTCCGGTCCGACGCGGATTTCGTCTTCTACAACCAGCCCAGCGGCCCGGGTGTGAACCTGCGGCCGGGGCCGGCCGGGCAACCCGCCTCACTGGCGGTGGATCTCGGCGCGGTCCCCGCCGATATCGCACAGGTTCGCGCGGTCATCACCCTCGATGACCCGAACAGCAATTTCGGGCAGTTCGCGGCCCCGGTGGCCTACGTATCGGATCAGTCCGGCGCGCCCCTGTTCGAGTACCGGATCGACGGGCTGGCCACCGAATCCATCGTGATCGCGCTCGAGCTCTACCGGCGTCAGGGCGCGTGGAAGGTGCGCGCGGTCGGACAGGGCTACGCGGGCGGCTTCGCCGCGCTGGTCACCGATCACGGTGTCACGGTCGACGATTCCCCCGCCGAAACACAGACCGCGGCCCCGGCCGCCGCGCCGCCGCCTCCGCCGCCTGTGCAGCAGACCGCGCCGGTACCGCCGCCGCCCACCCAGCAGGCCGCCTATCCGACGCAGCAGCAACCGCCGGCTCCGCCCTATCCGCCACAGGGCGGCGGATATCCACCGCAGGGTGGCGGTTACCCGCCGCCGCCCGGTCCCGGTTACCCCCAGCAGCCCGCCCCGGCGGCGCCTACCCAGCAGCATCCCGGCGAGATCAGCCTGAGCAAGACCGGCCCGGTGAGCCTGCAGAAGGGGCAGCGGGTCAGCCTCCGGAAGGAAGACGGTGCCGCGCTCACCTTCGTCAAGATGGGGCTGGGCTGGGACCCGGTGCAGCAGCGTGGTCTCTTCGGCAGCCGGACGGTGGATATCGACCTCGACGCCTCGGTGGTGATGTTCGCGGATATGAACCCGGTGGATGTCGCCTACTACGGACAGCTGACGTCCAAGGACGGTTCGATCCGGCACCAGGGCGACAACCTCACCGGTGAGGGTGCGGGCGACGACGAGGTGATCCTGGTCGACCTGACCCGGCTTCCGGCCCACGTCAACAACCTGATCTTCGTCGTGACCTCGTACAAGGGCCACACCTTCGGCCAGGTGCAGAATGCCTTCTGCCGGCTGATCGACGGCGCCAACAACGCGGAGCTGGCACGCTACTCGCTCACCGGCGGCACGCCCACCACGGCAATGGCCATGGCGAAACTCTTCCGGGCCGGCAACGACTGGAAGATGCAGGCCATCGGTGAGGGCTTCAACGCCAAACACCCGGGTGAGGCGATTCCGCAGTTGGGCCGGTTCCTGGCGGTATGAACGGCGTCGGGGGACAGGCGATGAAGCAGTTGCAAGCGGGGCAGAACATCCCGCTGGGCGGCGGGGTGGCCCGCTTCCAGGTGAACGCGGCGGTGCCGCTGACGGTTTCGGCGCTGGTCGTGGCCGCGGATCTGCGGGTTGGTTCGGCGGCCGATGTGCTGGTGGCGGAGCGTCCGGCCGGCCCCGGAGTCCGGGTCGAGGAGGCGGCTGTCGTCGTCACGCCGGACGCGGTACGCGCCGATGCCCAGGCGGTGCTGCTGGTGGCCGCCGCGCAGAGCGGGCTCGGCGTGGTGACCGCGTCGCTGTCGGAGAACGATGCCGCGGTGGCCGAGTTCGTGATCGCCCCGCAGGCCGGCGAGACCGCACTGATCTGCTTCGAACTGTATCGGCGCGGTGCGGGCTGGAAGCTGCGCGCGGTGGGACAGGGGTACGCCGGCGGTCTCGGTGAACTGCTCCGCGCCCACGGCGCGGACGGTTTCGCCGCACCGGTAGCGGCGGCGGCCCCCACCGTGCTGGACGCGGCGCCGGGCGCCCCCACCGGAGCGGCCGCCGTACCGGGGCCGCAGGCCGAGGTCACGCCCCTGGAGGTCGGGCACGGGCTGGAACGCCTGTGGATGATCTTCGAGGACGCCGCGCGTTCGGCCGCTGCCCTGGAATCTGCGCGCGGTTACGCGACCGAACGGCTGGACCAGGAACTGTCGGCCGCGGTTTCCGATCCGGCCACCCGCAACACCCCCGCCGCCGACGCCGCGCGCGCGGCCGCCCAGCGGCGGCACGACGAACTCACGGCGACCGCCGAGCAGAATCACCGGCGCGACAGCGCCCAGTTGCAGCGTGAACTGCACGAGGCGGACGCGGTGCTGCCCGCGGCACTGGCCTCGTGGAAATCCCCCGCCTGGGATCGTCCGGCCGCTCCGGCGGACGGTATCCGGCTCGGTGAGCTCTACGCGCTCGACCGTGGCGCACTGCGGATTCCCTACTGTGTGCCGGTTCCGCTGAATCGCCCGCTGTGGGTGGACACCGAATCCTCGGCGGCCGTCGCACCGGTGATCGGTGCCCTGCTCGCCCGGCTGATGCGGGCCGCGCCGGGGCGCCGGACCCTGGTCGACATCATCGACCTCACCGGCGCGTTCACCGGTTTCACCGGGATGCTGGCACCGGTGCTGGTGGGTCCGCCGATCACCGACCACTCCGATATCTCGCCCCGGCTACAGCGACTCGTGGACGCCGCCGAACTGGCGGAGATGGCCTACAACTCCGGACAGGCGACCCCGCCGGCCGAGCACCGCATCCTGCTCGCGGCGGATTTCCCGCACGGATACCAGTCGGCGGACGCGCAGCGGCTGGTGGCGTTGCTGGCGCGTGGGGATCTCATCGGATTGTCGACCATCATCGTCGGCGCCGATGAGTCCGAGGCCGGGGACGGCACGGTGGCCACGCTGTCGCGTGCCTGCCGTCATCTGCCGACCGTCACCGGAACCCCGCTCTTCGATCCGTGGACCGGTAACGCCTGGCAGCTGGACCTGGATCTGCTACCGCACGAACCCGAGCAGCGGGCGCGGATCCTGCGGGCGGGCTGAGCCGGGCCGGTCGGGAGATCCGTGCGCCGGTCGCGTAGCCGCCCGCGGTGTCGCGGAAAAGCGCTGCCCCCCGCGGTGGTCGGCGACGAGCTCGCCGACCATCGCGGGTGATCAGCTGGTCAGGTCGATCACGCAGGCGTCCACGGCGAGAACGGTCGGATCGCCCGGTGAGATTCCGAGCTCGTCACTCGCGCGAGGGAAGCTCGTCTGGTTGCGGGCACCGCCCGTCGAGGAGTACACCGCGCCGTCACGTACGACCCACACGTCCGAACGGGCGTCCATGTCGCCCATGGCATCCAGGGTGGTCGCGCCGAAATAGGTCGTACCGTTCTCGTCGATCACCGTGCCGTTGGTGAGCTGGTGCCCGTCCGTGGTGAGGCCGCCGGCGACCAGGGCGACGAGTTCGGCGCTCGCCGGGGCGCACCGCGGGTCCGAGTAGGCGGGCACGACGGTGGGCGGTGGTGATGCGGTGATGGAGACCTCCGAAGGCGCCGCGGGACTGCTGTTCGTCTCGGTGAGCGTCGGCGCCGCCGCCGGCGGCGCCGACGGCGGCGCGACCGCGGCGGTGGTTCGAACGGGCGCAGTTTCGTCGGCTGCCGTGTCCTCGTCGCCGATCAGGTAGCCGATGATGCCGAGTAGCACGAACGCGACGAGGCCGAGCCCGGCCACGATCAGTATGTTCCGCGTCGTTCGTCTCCGCCGAGCGACATCATCGTGCTGCTGTTGGTCTTCCACCCATATCCCCTGACTGATTGCGGTGGCGCGAGAAGGCGCCTCCGGTGATCCTGCACAGGAATCGCCGGGTAGGCGTCGCGCGTTTCATGGAAGTGCGACGCCCGCCGGGATTCGACGTCCGCGACGATCGCCGGGCTTGCGGCGAGCCCGGCGAGTTGGCCCGGGTCAGCCCAGTCGCACGGGTGGACGGTTCTCCCGGGCCGCTCTCACCGGGGCCGCAGCGGTCGAGGAGTCCCGTTTACCCGTTCGGGTGGCGGCCTCCGCACCGATCCAGTGGGTGTCGAGGGATATCCGGGGACGCAACACCTCCGGCAGCCACGGCAGCAGCGGGTCGGGCGCGCGGTCGACCACCCCGCCCACCGGGTCGTCCAGATAGTCCCGGCGCACCAGATCCTGTTCGGGGCGGTAGATCTGCCGGACGATCAGCACACACAGTCCGATCACCGCGAGGTCGCGCAGCAGCACCGTGGCGGTGAACCACTGCTCCGGCAGGCCCTTGCGGTCCGCGCCGAGGTAGTAGAACATGCGCGGTACCCAGACCAGTGCGTCGATCGTCATCCACGCCAGCAGGAGCCGCCGATGCGGGAGGGCCAGTACCGCGATCGGCACCAGCCACAGTGAGTACTGCGGGCTCCACACCTTGTTGGTCAGCAGGAACGCGGCGATCACCAGGAAACACAGTTGGGCCAGCCGGGGCCGGCGCGGGGCGGTCAGACCGATATAGGCGATACCGAGACAGGCGGCCACGAACAGCAGTAGCGAGATCAGGTTGAGGGCGGTGGGTGGTTCCCCGTGCCGCAACACACCGTCGAAACCGGACCAGTCGGTGAACGACATCACCACGTTGTAGAGCGAATCGGGATCAGCGTGCCGGGTGGTGTTGAGCCGGAAGAATTCTCGCCAGCCGTCCGGGTAGAGCAGCGCGATCGGCAGATTGACCAGGACCCAGGTGGCCACCGCGCCGCCGCCGGTCAGCGCGGCCCCGCCGAGCGGACGGGTACCCAGCAGGTGGATACGCGCGGGGACCTCCGCGAGCCAGGTGCGCAGCGCCGCGGCGCCGTCGATATCGCGCAACCGGGTCGCCTGGTGCGCGCGGGGGGTGCGCTGCATCGGATCGGCGCGCAGGCACAGCACCACGATCGGGCCCAGCAGCAGCAGGGGGTACAGCTTCGCCGCGCCACCCAGCCCCAGCAGGATACCGGCCAGCAGTGGCCGCCGGCGGGCCCATGCCAGCAGGCCGAGTGCGGCGAACGCGGTCGCCAGGAAATCGAAATTGGTGAAGGCGTGCACGATGACCAACGGTGAACACGCCACCAGGGCCGCGTCCCAGACCCGGCGCCCGGACAGGAGCGCGGTCGCCCAGATGGTGACGAGCCAGGCCACCGAGAGGCCCAGGGCCACCACATTGAAGTACAGGACCACCTGCAGCGCCCCGGGTAGCGGACTGGCGTCCCAGCTCTTGGCCACGAGCATGGAGACGTACTGGTACATGCCCGACAGCACCGGATACTCCATATGCCGGACCTCGGTGCCGCCGCCGGGTGTCTCCTCCACCCAGGACTTCTTGTACGGGAACGCTCCCTCGTTGAGGCGTTCGGCGCCGTACAACGGCACCGTGTCCGAATAGCACATCGCCGTGTACTGGCGGCCGTTGTTCCAGTCGAGGGTGAGCAGTCCGCCGGTGGTGGTGGTCTGCTGGATGCAGCCGGCCTTGGCGAACCAGCCGAAGGCCAGGAAGATCACCGTGAACGCGAGCAGCACACGCATCGGGGTCCAGAACCGGGCCCGCCCGATCAGCGCGTGATCGCCGACCGGACCGCCCACGACCGTGCACAGCTGCGCGGTCATCGAATCGTTGCGACTCGGCTTGTCACGCGCGTCGGCAGAACGCAGATCTCGGGCCAGCGGGGCGGGTGAGTCGTAACCGGCTGCGGTGGTCCGACCGGTTCGCCCGTTTCCGGGATCCACACCGTCGTCCGGCCCACCCACCAGTCGCTGCTCGCTCACGGCACCCGAGGTTACCTGTTACCGGGGTCCCGGCCCGGACCGAGCCGGGACCTCCGGACAGTGTTGCGGGTTATCCGCCCGAGTCCGGGCGGCTGTCGCCACCGCTGTCACCGCTGTCACCGCTGTCGCCGCCGGTGTCGGTACCACCGCCGGCGCCCGGCGCCTGGGTGACCGTCGGGGCCGTACTGGTCTGCCCGGCAGTGGGCTGCCCGGGTAGCGGGCCTTCCCCGTTGTTGCCCTGCGGCTGGTTCCGCGGTTGCTGCTGGCTACGCGGGTTGGGCTGCACCCCGGGCACCGGGATGGTGATACCGGGCAGGATCTCGACCTGGCTCGGCTGGATCACCACCGGAGGCTCGAAGGTCGGCATCGTGGTGGAGGGCGCGGTGTACGGGGCCGTCCACTTCGGCACACCGGCCTGGCCCTTGATCGGCGCGGGTTTCGGGAACTTCTCGTTGGGTGTGCCCTCGAGGGCGCCGTCCATCGTGGCCTTCCAGATATCCGAGGGCAGGCTGGAACCGTAGATCATCGCGCCGCCGTAGTTGCGCAGCGGGGAGTTGTCGGTGGTACCGACCCAGACGGCGGTGGACAACGACGGGGTGTATCCCACCATCCACGCGTCCTTGTTCTCACCGGTGTCGCCCAGCTGCGCGGTACCGGTCTTGGCGGCCGAGGCGCGGCCGCCGGCGAGGCCGTGGTTACGGGAGTAGCCCGCGATCGGTTCCATGGCCGCGGTGACATTGTCGGCGACGGCCTCGGAGACGCGCCGCTCCCCGGCCACGTCACCGCGATCGAGCAGCACCGTGCCGTCCGCCGACACGACCTTGCTCACGAAATGCGGCTTGTGATACATGCCCGAGGCGGCCAGGGTCGCGTACGCGGAGGCCATGTCCAGCGGGCGCGCCTGGTACTGGCCGAGGACTATACCGTTGTTCGGCCCGGCGCCGTCCGGTTCGGTCAGCGTGGGGCCGAGACCCGGGAGTTCCTCCGGGATACCCAGTTTGTGCCCCATATCGGCGATCTTCTGCGGGCCGTTCTGCATTTCCAGCTGCATCCGGTAGAAGCTGGTGTTCAACGAACGCTTGAGCGCCTCGGCGATGGTGCAGACACCGCACTGCTCACCCTCGACGTTGGTGATCTCGATCCCGTTCACCGTGATCGGCGAGCTGTCGTACATCTGCGACAGCGGGACGCCGTTCTCCAGGTTCTGCGCCAGGCCGATCACCTTGAACGAGGAACCGGTCTGCAGTGCGGCATTGGCGAAGTCGTAGCCGTAGCCGTCCTCGCCGCCGTAGTAGGCGCGCACCGCACCGGTTTTCGGATCGATCGAGGCCACCGCGGTGCGCAACTTGTCGGGTTCCCCCTCGAGGTTCTTGCGTGCCGCGTCGACGGCGGCCTGCTGCGCTCTGGCATCGATGGTCGTGGTGATCTGCAGGCCGGAGGTGTTCAGCTGCTGTTCGCTGATACCCGCCTCGGAGAGCTCGCGCAGCACCTGCGCTTTGACATGGCCCTCCGGCCCGGCGGCCTCGGTCGTCTCCCCGGCCTTGGCCGACGACACCACCTGCGGATAGGTCAGGCCGGTACGTTCCCCGCGGTCGAGGTTGCCGCCGGCGACCATACCGTCGAGGACGTAGTTCCAGCGGGTCTTGGCACCCTCCGGGTTCGATTCGGGATCCAGCAGCGACGGCAGCTGAATGGTCGCGGCCAGTACCGCGCCCTCGGCCACACTCAGATCCTGCACCGGCTTGTCGAAATACGCCTTGGCCGCGGCATTGATGCCGTAGGCACCGCGCCCGAAGTAGATGGTGTTCAGGTAGGCGGTGAGGATTTCGTCCTTGCTCCACTGCCGGGCCATCTTCGCCGAGATCACCAGCTCGTGCAGCTTGCGGGTGAGGCTGTGTTCGTCACCGACCAGCGCGTTCTTCACGTACTGCTGGGTGATCGTCGAACCCCCACCGGCGCTTTCGCGTCCGAGGACGTTGTCGCGGGCGGCGCGGGCGAAACCGGAGATCGAGAAACCGGGGTTGCTGTAGAAATCCCGGTCCTCGGCGGCGATCACCGCGTTGCGCACATGCGGCGGAATCTGATCGATCGTCACATCGGTGCGGTTGCCCTCCGGCGGCACCACTCGGGTGATCTCGGTTTCGCCGTCGGCCGCGAGAATCGTTGCGACCTGGTTGGTCTTGAGATCACCGGGCTCGGGCACCGACACCGTGGAATAGGCGATCAGGAAGACCGTGCTCGGCACCACGATGGCCAGCGCGACCAGGACGTAGGCGATCCGCCGCGCGATCTTCCACCGGTTCTTGCGTTTCTGGGCCGGTCCGCGGCCGTCGGGGCCGCCGGGACCACCCGAACGGCCACCGGGCCGCCGCGGCGGCGGACCGCCCGCGGCTCCGGAACGGGCCGGCCGGCCCTCGGGCGCGTCCGCCCGGCGCTCACCGGTGTTCGGGCCGGGACGGCCCGTCACCGGGCGCGGGCCGGTCGTGGTGCGTTCCCGGCGGGTGGTTTCGGCGGGCGCGCCGGGTTGCGCCATCTTCGCGGTGCCCTGCTCACCGCGCGGCGCGCCCGGTTCTCCGGGGCGGCCCATGCGCTGGGTGGGCTGGTTCGGCGGCTGGCCCTGAGGCGGGCGGCCGGGCGGGGTCCCGGGGCGCTGCGGCGGCTGCGGGCCGCGCGCGGCCCCGGGCATGCCACCGGTGTTCGGTCCCGGCCGGCGGCCGTCGGGCCCGGGGCGGGGTCCGGGCGCCGGCGGCCGGCCCGTGCCGCCCGGCCCGGGCCGCGGCCCGTTCGGTGCCGGACGGGGTCCGCCGGCGGCGGGCCGGGGACCCGTCACCGGACCCGGTCGCGGTCCGCCGGGTCCGGGGCGCGGTCCACCCGGCGCGGGCGGTCGCCCGCCCGGTCCGGGGCGCGGCGCGTTCGCGTTCGGCGCGGGACCACGGTTGGGCGCACTCGGTCGCTGCTGCGGCTCCCGACCCGGAAGCGGTCCGCGCTGGGTGCGACCACCGCGCGGGTCATCGCCGGATGGGGGGTCGTAGGGCGAAGTCACTGACAAGGTCTCCAAAGCTCGTATCGGTCGGATGGGCTCGCTCCGCGGCGCCCCTGGGGGCTCGGCGCGGGCACCATCGTCGGGCCGGGCGGTCTCATTCCGCGGCGGTGCGCCGGTTCACCCGGGAACCGGAACGCCGGCCCTGCGGCGTCTTCCCGAGCACATAGGACTGCACCAGGTGATTCCAGCTGCATGTCCGGCACACCTCGACCACATGAACCGAGAATTCCTCTCGGGCCTCGGCCAGGCGTACCAGCTCTTCCGGGCTGCGCGCGGAACCCGCGACCGGCCCCAGGCCGTCGCCGTAGACCCAGGATACGAGGGTGAGTTGTTCCTTCCGGCAGATAGGGCATGTGACCTCGCTCCCCCGGCCGTGAAATTTGGCCGCACGCAGGAGGTAGGGATTGGCGTCACATACCTCGGCGACATCGACACGGCCCGCATAGACGTCAGCCAGCAGCGACTTGCGCCGGAGCGCATAGTCGACCACTTGCCGCTGTATTCGCACGCTCCCAGAGTAGCGGTGATGTATTGGCGCCGCCCACGGCCGCATTGGATTCGTACCTCCGCCGGACGGGCGCGGTTCGGATGTCCGCGAGCCGGCCCGGTGCTCCGCGGATTCCCGGAGTGCGCGTTCGTGGCGGGTCGACGGTGGCGGGTCGCGCGCCGGATGGGCGGGCGAGTTGGCGCATGTGTGCCATCTGTCCCGGCCGATGCCCTCCCGGTTACCGCCGTAGGAAGGGTGATCCGTGCGAACCCACGGGAAGCCGCTCTCACCGTACGATTCGGGGGTGTCCACGGTCATACCCGGTCGTCTGCGCGCGCGTGATATCGACCGCGCCGAAACCGCGACTGTGCTCGACGCCGCCTATGCCGAGGGGCAGCTCGGCGCCGGCGAGTACCACGACCGCCTCGCCGCGGCCCGGGCCGCGAAAACGCTGGGCGAACTGTCCGAGCTGGTCGCGGATCTGCAGACGCCGGCCGCCCGGCGCGTCCGCCGCGAGCGCGCCGCGGGTTCCGGGCCGGCCTCCGGGTACTCGCCCGGTACCCGCGCCCGCACCGCCGACCGCGATGCCGCCGGCGAGGTGCTGAGTCGGGCTTTCGGCGAGGGCCAGCTCGCGGAGGACGAGTACCGTGCCCGCGCCGAACTGCTCGCCGCCGCCGTCACTCTGGGGGATCTCGCCGAACTCACCGCCGATCTCCAAGGTGCGCGGCCCACCCCCGCCGCGCGCCCGCCGGCTCGCTCCGGTGGGCAGGGAAAGTACTTCGCGGTGCTGAGTGCGGCGGCGCTCGCGGTGGCGTTCGGCGCCTTTGCGCTCGTCCACCGCGAGGCCGAGCCGGCCCCCGCGCCACCTCCGGGGGCCGCCGCGCCCGCCGCGCCCGTGCCGTATGCCGCCCTGAACGATGTCGAACCGCTGGTCATCCCCACCCCGGACCTGGTGACCGGCGACGGCCTGGCGCATTTCATCGACCGCTACCGGACCGAATTCGGTGATACGGTCGCCGACGAGATCACGCTCTACCCGGCCCACGCCCGGGTGACCCGCGCGCTGCCGGGACAGCCGAACCGGAAGGTGACCTACACCTATCGCGGCGGTTTCCATCAGGACAGCGATCCGACCACCCGTCCGGCCGATACCCCCACCGTCGACCTGGCCGCGGTCGACACCGCCGCGATCGCCGCGGCCGCCGGTACCGCCGCGGTCACCACCCGGGTGCCCGACGGGGTCGTCTCGATGATCGAGTTGGAGGTCTTCTCCTTCGATCCGCTCGCGGGCCGCCCGGCGGTGAGCATCCATGTGAACAACACCTTCGACGAATCCGGGTGGTTCGTCCTCAGCCCCGCCGGTGAGGTGCTGAGGGTGTGGCCTTTCGATGGTTAGAGGAAGCGACCGTGGCGAGAAGAGAACAGGTCCGGGCACGTGACAGCGACCGGGTCGAGGTGTGCGCGCTGCTGGACGCGGCCGCGGCGGACGGGCAGCTCTCCTCCGGCGAGCACAGCGCGCGCACGCGGTCGGCGATGCGGGCGAAGTACACCGCCGAACTGGACGCCCTCATCGCGGACCTGCAGATCCCCGGTGAGCTGGCCGGTGCCGCGATCCTGAATCGGGACCGCCCGGCCCGCCCCTGGTGGTTGCCTGTCGCGCTGCTGACGGCGGCCGCGGCCCTCGGCGCGGTGGTGGGCCTGGCCCGGTCCGAGGATGCCGGGGGCGCGGAGGCCGCCGCCACCGAAGCGGCCGTGGAGGAGGCCGCCGCGGATCTGACCACCGGCAGCGGCCTGGCTCTTTTCGTCGACAGCTACCGGCGGGAGTTCGGTGACACGATCATCGACGCGGCGACGGTCTTCCCCGACCGGATCCTCTTCCAGCGCTTGGACCGGGGCGAGGAGAAGGCCTACGAGTTCGACGGCGCGGAGTTCACCCCCGAGACCTCGGGCCCGTCGAGCTATTCGGAGGGGCGCCCGATCGATCTCGCCGATATCGACCTGCCCGCCGTGGCCGCGGTCCTGGCCGGGGCGCCGGCGACGGTGAGGCTGCCCGACGGAAAGGTCGGCCATCTCGGTATCGGCTACGAGCTCATCGCACCCGAGGCGGCCGCGCCGGTGATCGATGTCTACGTCGGTGACGGGGGCGACCGCACCGGGACGGTGCAGCTCGCCCTGGACGGCACACCGCAGGAAGTCCACCCGGTCGACTGACCGCCCGCGCCGCGCCCCCGGCGAGCTCTGCTCTCACTCTGACCTGCGCTGATGCGTTCCTGCCCGCGCAGAACTATGCGTTGTTATATCGCTCCGATATAGTGGGTAATCGCATCCATTGGTTAGGTCTGTACGGAAGTCAGGGGGTGAAGCCCGTTGCTCGAACTGGCAATCCTCGGGCTGCTCCTGGAATCGCCCATGCACGGCTACGAGCTGAAGAAGCGGCTCACCGGTCTGCTCGGGGCGTTTCGGGCTTTTTCCTACGGGTCGCTGTATCCGACCTTGAAGCGCATGCGGGCGGATGGACTGATCGCGGAGGAAGTACCCGAGGGACTGTCCACGACCCGCCGGGCCCGGCGGGTCTACCAGCTGACCCCGGCGGGCCGGGAGCGTTTCAACGACCTCCTGGCCGATACGGGTCCGCAGAACTACACCGATGACGGCTTCGGCGTCCACCTCGCCTTCTTCAGCCGCACCCCCGCGGAAGCGCGGATGCGGATCCTGGAGGGCAGGCGGCGTCAGGTCGAGGAGCGCCGAGAGGGGCTGCGGGAAGCGATCAAGAGGGCGAGCGGATCGCTGGATCGCTACACCCGCCAACTCCATCAACTCGGACTCGAATCAAGCGAGCGCGAAGTGCGCTGGCTCAACGAGTTGATTGCGGCGGAGCAATCGACGAAGGCGGCACCACAGAAAGAGGGAAATACCGGCCATGAGTAGTGGAGACACCAACAAGTCCAGTGTTCGCGTCGCCATCGTAGGTGTGGGCAACTGCGCCTCTTCGCTCGTCCAGGGCGTGCAGTACTACCGGGATGCCGACGATTCCACAACGGTGCCCGGACTGATGCACGTGCGGTTCGGCGAGTACCACGTGCGGGACGTGCAGTTCGTGGCCGCCTTCGACGTGGACGCCAAGAAGGTCGGCTTCGACCTGTCCGAGGCGATCTTCGCCAGCGAGAACAACACCATCAAGATCTCCGATGTCCCGCCGCTGGGTGTCACGGTTCAGCGCGGCCCCACCCTCGACGGCATCGGCAAGTATTACGCCGAGACCATCGAACTCGCCGAGGCCGAGCCGGTCGACGTGGTCAAGGCGTTGAAGGACGCCGAGGCGGACGTCCTGGTCTCGTACCTGCCGGTCGGGTCCGAGGAAGCCGACAAGTTCTACGCCCAGTGCGCGATCGACGCCGGCGTGGCGTTCGTCAACGCGCTGCCGGTGTTCATCGCCTCGGATCCGGAATGGGCCGAGAAGTTCCGCGCCGCGGGCGTGCCGATCGTCGGTGACGACATCAAGAGCCAGGTCGGCGCCACCATCACCCACCGTGTGATGGCCAAACTGTTCGAGGACCGCGGAGTCCAGCTCGACCGCACCATGCAGCTGAACGTCGGCGGCAATATGGACTTCAAGAACATGCTCGAGCGCGAACGCCTGGAATCGAAGAAGATCTCCAAGACCCAGGCCGTCACCAGCAACTTGAAGAAGGAAATGGGCGCCGGCGATGTGCACATCGGCCCCTCCGATCACGTCGGCTGGCTCGACGACCGCAAATGGGCCTACGTCCGCCTCGAAGGCCGCGCCTTCGGTGATGTGCCGCTGAACCTGGAGTACAAGCTCGAGGTGTGGGACTCGCCCAACTCGGCCGGCATCATCATCGACGCGGTCCGTGCCGCGAAGATCGCCAAGGACCGTGGTATCGGCGGCCCGGTGATCCCGGCGTCGGCGTACCTGATGAAATCCCCGCCGAAGCAGCTGGCCGACGATATCGCCCGGGCGCAGCTCGAGGCGTTCATCATCGACGCGTAATCGGTTTCGGAGCAGCGGCCGCCGGACGCCCGACGGCCGCTGCTCTGTTCTCGCGGCTCGGTCGCCTTCCGGGGGCGGATCCCACACCGGCGGTGTGGCAGCCGCGGGAGGCCGATCCACCCGGCCGGGACCGACACCGCCGATACCGCTCGGAGATCGCCGGCCACGGTGTGCACGGACGCCGAAGCGGTCTACCGCCCGACCCGGATATCCCTTATATCGATCCCACCCCCGACCGGGCGCCCGGGCAGCCGCTGGGCAGCGATCGCTCCCCGCGGGTGGGTTCGCGCCGGTGGCGGAGGTGTGGGCCCGAGCCGTGATCCGGCGCCGCCGCGCCCGAAGAATTTCCGGGACCCGCGATGAATCCCGCGGCAATGCCCCGTCTTATCGGTTGAACGCGCCACCGACCCGGCGCGACCGACCCGAAGGACCGGACATGACCACCACCACCGCCGACTTCTCCGCCGCCGCTCCCCACCGCCCCGGCAAGATCCGCCATCGCGTGCTGTGGACCCTGCAGATTCTGCTCGGCCTGTTCTTCGTCATCGCCTCCGGCGGGCCGAAACTCGTGATACCGGGTGCCCTCACCGACAACGCACCCGAGAACCTGACCATCCCCTTCGCGTTGCTCATCTTTATCGGTGTCGCCGAGGTCGCGGGCGGTATCGGCCTGATGGTGCCACGCCTCACGGCCCTCGCCGCCGCGGGCCTGACCGTGCTCACCGTGCTCGCCGCCGGCACCCAGGCCTTCATCGCCGACAAGCCCGCGATGGCGATATTCCCGCTGGCGCTCGCCGCGATCTTCACCTGGATCGCCTACGAGCGCCGCGCCACCCTCACCGAACTGCGCGACACGCTCACGCGATGACGAAACGATGAGCACGACCGGCGATCGGTGGCCCGACCACCGATCGCCGTTCGCGCGCTCGCGGATCGATCGCCGGTCGGGTCGGCGGCGATCGATCGAACGGCCATTCGGTGCGGCATCCCGGCGCGGGTGCCGCGACGAATGGCCGTCGTCGTGTTCGGGTGCCGCGTCGAATCGCCATGGCCGGGTCCCGGGGGATCGCCACCCACCGCGGCCTGCGCCGGTCCCGCGCCTCCGGAGAGCCGGCCGGGCGGATTCAGTCCAGCGAGACGTAGACCTCTACGGAGGTCGGTCCGGTGTAGCGTTCCAGCTCGGCGGTGTGGGACCGGGTTATCGTGCCCGCCTTCTCGGCTTCCCGGACCCTCGCCCACGCCGTGCGGAGCAGGTCGTAGGGCTTCTCGGTGACCACGAATTTCGCGTAGCGGCCGGTCGGCACCCGAGTGAGGACATCGCCCGGATCCAGGTCGGCCATCGTCTCGATCTCGTAGCCGAGTACCGCCACCGCGTGATCCTCTTGGCCGATGTAAGCGGCGACCCGGGGAACGTTCTTCTCCCGGGACAGGTAGCGGTCCCAGGTGAAGTTCACCAGGTCGAGGTCGCGGGCGGTCACTTCCCGGCCGGCCAGCGGAATGGTGAGCCCGGCCACCAGGCTTTCGCCGAGTTCGACAATTTCGAAGTCCACTGCTGCTTCCTACCTGCTCGCCGCATCGTCTGCCGCCATTGCCACGAATACTTCCACGGTGTGCTCGTCGGGGTAGCGCTCGTAGTCACCGGTATAGGAACGGATCAACCGGCCGGCGGCCTCGGCGTCCCAGATCGCCCGCCACAGGGTCACGATCGTCTCGCCGAGATCGTCGCCGCTGAGGGTGAAGCGGGCGTAGCGGCCGGCGGGGATCCGGGCGAGGACATCGCCGGGAAGTAGATCGTCGAGGCTGTGGCAGCGATAGCCGATGATATGGGTGAGATAGGAATTGATCTCCGGGGCGTGATCGACGAAGGCGCTGGCGGGGTGGCCGGGTAAGGGTCGGCCCAGCGTACGTTTCCAGGCTTCTTCGACTCTGGTGCGGCGCGGTCCTTCCACGGCGAGTGCCGGGCTGCGTAGCACCATTCCCGCCACCAGCGTTTCCGGGCGGTCAACGACATTGAATTCCACCGGCGTAGCCCCTATGTCTCGTCATACGTCGTCGCTCCAGCGCATATCCTCCCGCACTCCCGTCCCGGCCCGGGCGTCGGCCCGTGCCGGTCGGTCGGATGGGCGACATCTCACTCTGGCCAACGATGCTGCCATGCCGACCGTTCCTTCGGTGGGATCACGACCGGAATCCGTCGATCACGGTACGGGGATCGTTACCCCGGGCAGGATTTCGACCACGCGCGGGGCCGGCGGCGGAGGTTGCGCCGGCGGGGCCGGCGCGGGCGCTTCGACGGGCGGGGGTGCGGGCGCCTCGAGTTCGTATTCGGGTTCGGGTTCGGGGACATACGGTTCGGAGGCCGGCGGTATGACGATGAAGGGTTGCTGCTGCGTGGGCTGCTGCTGTGGTTGCGGCTGCTGCGGGGGTGGCGGGTTGAGGATGTCGTAGGGGTTGCGTGCGGGCTGCTGTGGGGCGGCCGGTACGACCGGCGAAGAGTTCGGGGCCGGTGTCCCGATCTGCTCGGCCGGAGTGTCGACCAGGGCGCCGTCCATGGTCTGTTTCCAGATATCGGAGGGCAGCCCGGAACCGTAGATGCGGCCGCCGCCGGCGGTGACGATCGGAAGGTTCGCGTCGGTGCCGACCCAGACCGCGGTGGACAGCGACGGGGTGAAACCGACCATCCAGGCGTCCTTGTTCTGCCCGGTGTCCCCCAGCTGGGTGGTCCCCGTCTTCGCGGCGGAGGGGCGGCCGTTGAGCGCGTGGCCGTTGGAGTACGCGGCGATGGGCAGCATGGCCGTGGCTGTCTGCGCGGCGATGGTCTGCGGTATCCGCTGCTCCGACGGTGGCGGCTGGGCGCCGGTGCGTTGCCCCGGATCGCCGCCGCGGTCCAGCAGGACGCGGCCGTCCCCGCGCACCACGCGCTGCACGAAGTACGGCTGGTGGTAGCGGCCCTCACCGGCGATGGTGGCGTAGGCCGAGGCCATATCGATGGGCCGCACCAGATAGGTGCCGAGCACGATGGAGGGCATGGGCGGCGCGCCCAGTTCGGTGAGCGACTGTCCCGGGACACCCGGGATGTCCTGCGGGATCCCGGCCTGGTGGGCGGCGTCGGCGATCGCCTGGGGACCGTTGTTCATGGCGAGGGTGAGCCGGTAGAAACTGGTGTTGAGCGAGCGTTTGAAGGCCTCGCTCACACTGCAGACACCGCAGGATTCGTTCTCGACATTGCGCACCAGGACCCCGTTGACGTCCACGGGGGCGCTGTCGAAAGCCCGCGACAACGGGATGCCCTGCTGTAGCGCCGCGAGCACCGCGAAGGTCTTGAACGCCGATCCGGTCTGCAGCGGGGCCTGGGCGAAGTCGTATCCGATACCGTCGGCGCCGCCGTAGTACGCGCGGACCGCGCCGGACCGCGGATCGATGGAGGTCACCGCGGTCCGCAGCTCCGGCGGCCGGCCGTCGAGAGCCCCGGTCGCCGC
Source organism: Nocardia sp. NPDC004568 (assembly GCF_040609955.1). NCBI lineage: Bacteria > Bacillati > Actinomycetota > Actinomycetes > Mycobacteriales > Nocardiaceae > Nocardia > Nocardia sp. NPDC004568. Next base: position 31,876 of record NZ_JBEXLL010000025.1, on the reverse strand, counting down.
GGCGGTCGCGGCCTGCTGGGCCTTCGCGTCGATGGTCGTGGTGATCCGCAGGGCGCCGGTGTTCAGCTCCTGATCGGAGATCCCGGCATCGGCCAGTTCACGCAGCACCTGGGTCTTGATATGACCTTCCGGGCCGCGGGTGGTGTTGACATCCTCGGGGGCGGGCGGCGGGATCGTCGGTGGGAAGACGATCGCGTCGCGCTCCCCCGGGGCGAGCGCGTCCATCTCGACCATTCCGTTGAGCACGTAGTTCCAGCGTTGCAGCAGCTGGGGCAGCCGGGTCTGCGGGTCCAGCCCGGACGGTGAGCGGATGAGCGCGGCCAGGACCGCCCCCTCGGCGACGGTCAGTTCGGGAACCGGTTTACCGAAGTAGGCCTGGGCGGCGGCGGCGATCCCGTAGGCGCCGCGACCGAAGTAGATGGTGTTCAGGTAGGCGCCGAGGATATCGTCCTTGCTCCACTCCTTGGCCATCTTCGAGGAGATGATGAGCTCGTGCACCTTGCGGCTGACCGTGCGCTCGGAGCCGAGGAAAGCGTTCTTCACGTACTGCTGGGTGATGGTGGAACCGCCGCCGGCGTTCGCCCGGCCCAGCACGTTGTCGCGGACCGCACGCAGCAGACCCGACGTCGAGAAACCAGGGTTGTCGTAGAAGTTGCGGTCCTCCGCGGAGAGGACCGCCTCACGGACGTGCCGGGGCACGTCCGACAGCGGTACGGGGGTGCGGTTGCCCTCGGGCGGCACGACCTTCGCCAGCACGGTGGAACCGTCGGAGGCCGTGATGGTGGCCGTCTGGTCGACCGGTACCGTCCCGGCGGCCGGGATCTCCGCGCTCCAGTACACCAGGCCGATCAGCAGCGTCGGGATGGCGACCAGGATGGTGAAGAGCCACAGCACCAGATGCCGGATCCGCTGCCCGCGGGTCCGGTGTGGGCGGATATATCTGGGCGGACGGGGCGGACGGGGACGCGGCCCGGAGTCGTCCGCGTCGAGTTCTTTCCAACCGGCTATCGAGGGGTACTGCGGTGGCTGGGGAGTGTTGCGGCCACGTCGAGAACGGAACGAGCTCACGATCATCTCCTCTCGGAGCGTCGGAAAAACTCAGGCGCACCACCGCCAGATCTCAGGATACCCAGAGATCAGCTTTTGACCCCGCCCGCCGTGAGCCCGGAAATGATCCGTCGCTGGAACACCAGTACCAGAATCACCAGCGGCACGGTCACCAGCGTGCCCGCCGCCATGATCGCGCCGTAGGGCGGGACCAGGGGATTGTTTCCGGAGAACCGGGCGATGGCCACCGTCACCGGCTCCGTCTCGCTGCCGGAGAGCACCCGGGCGAGCAGGTATTCGTTGACCGCCGCGATGAAGGCCAGGATCGCGGTGGTGAACACGGCCGGCGCGGCCAGCGGCAGCATCACCAGCCGGAACGCCTGCACCTTGGTGGCGCCGTCGATACGGGCGGCCTCCTCGAGCTCCCACGGCAGTTCGGCGAAGAACGAGGCCAGGATGTAGACGGTCAGCGGCAGCACGAAGGAAATATTCGGCAGGATCAGCGCCTGGTACTCGCCGATCCAGCCGATATCGGTGAACAGCTGGAACAGCGGGGTCACCAGCACGACCACCGGGAACATCGACGCGCTCAGGATCACTCCGGACACCAGGTAGCGGCCCTTGAAGGTGAGCCGGGCCAGCGCGTAGGCGGCCATGATCCCGATGACCAGGGCGATCGCGGTGCTGGCCGCGCCGATGATCACGCTGTTGAGCAGCGCGTGGGCGAAATTGTTACCCCGGCTGGTGTCGAACGCGTCCCGGAAGTTGTCCAGGGTGACGTGCGTGGGCCACGGCGTGGGATCGAAGGTGTGGTCGGGATCGCGGAAGGCGGTCACCGCCATCCAGTAGAACGGGCCCAGTCCCCACAGGAGCACGATCAGGGCGCCCACATAGATCCGGGCCGAGCCGAGCCTGCGCCGCCACGACGCCGCGGGTCGGGCGGTACCGAGTTGCTGAGTTGTCACCGCGGCCATCACGCCTTCCGCTGTTCTTCCTGCGTCCGCACCGCGTTCGCACCCAATACCTTCACCAGGACGAAGGCCGCCGCGAAGATCAACAGGAAGGTGATCGTCGACAGTGCGGCCGCGCTGTTGGGTCCCTGTCGTGTCTGTTCGACGACCAGGATCGACAGCGTCCGGGTGGCCGGGAGATTGTTGGTCATGATGGCGGGCAGGTCGTACATGCGCAGCGCGTCCATGGTGCGGAAGAGCACCGCGACCAGCAGCGCCGGTTTGAGCAGCGGCATGGTGATCTGGGTGAAGCGCTGCCAGGCCGAGGCGCCGTCCACCCGGGCCGCCTCGTAGACGTCGTCGGGGATGATCTGCAGGCCGGCCAGCAGCAGCAGCGCCACGAACGGCGCCGTCTTCCACACATCGGCGGCGATCACCGCGAAACGGGCCGGCCAGGCGTCGGAGGTCCACAGGATCTCGGTGCCGAACACGGTGTTGACCACACCGTCGTACTGGAACATGAACTCCCAGAGCCGGGCCGTCACCGCGGTCGGGATCGCCCACGGGATCAGCACCGCCGCGCGCAGCAGCGCCCGGCCCTTGAAGGTTTTGCCCATGACGATGGCCATACCGAGCCCGATCGCCACCTCCAGTGTCACCGTGACAACCGCGAAGAACAGCGTGACGCCGACGGCTCCCCAGAACTCGGCACCCAGATTCCCGGTGGGGCATTCGGTGACGCCGCCGGTGGTGACCTGGCATTGGCCGAGGATCCAGTGGAGGTAGTTGTAGAAGGTGCTCTCGCCGCTCTCGACGAAGCGGCCGGTCGTCTCGTCGAGCCGGTCGTCGTAGGTGAACGACATCCACAGCGCCCGCAGCACCGGATAACCGATCACCACGGTGAGCGCTATCAGCACCGGCGCGACGAACAGCCACGCCCGGCCCGACATACGGACTTCGTCGCGAAGCCTGCTGGACGTCCCGCGATCGTTGGTCGCGTTCGCGGGCTTTTCTGTACGGACCGCCGCCTGCGCGACCGTTCCGGAAGGATCCGACACCGTTACTCTCTCCTACGGGCTCGCCGGGTCCGGTTGAACAATTTCTACGATCCGGCCGTCTCGATGCCCTTCTGCATGCCGATGATCGCGTCGTTCACGGACTTGGTTCCGGTCAGGGCAGCATATGCGTTGTCCTGAATGGCTTTGGACACCGCCGGATAGAACGGTGTGACCGGTCGGGGGACCGCGCTGGCGATGGAATCCTTCAAGGCGGGCAGGTACGGCATCTTGGCGATGAGCGCCGGATCGTCGTAGATCGAGGCCCGCACCGACGGCAGCGCGCCGGAGGCGATGATGTGCTGGGCTTCCTCGCTGATCAGGAATTTCAGGAAATCCAGTGCCGTGGCCTTGTTCTCGGAATACGCGCTGATCGCGGCGTTGTAGCCACCGAGAGTGGAGGCACCGATCCCGGTGTCGCCGGGCAGCGGCGCGACCCCGAACTTGTCCTTGACCGCCGAGGCCTCCGAGGAGGCGTCACCGTAGGTGGAGGGCCAGCTGCGCAGGAACATGAGCTTGCCCTGGGTGAACGCGGCACCGCTCGTGGGTTCCTGGAAGGTGATGGCCTCACGGGGGATGTCGCCGACCCGGAAGGCGTCGACCAGCTGCTCGAGCCCGGCCCGCGACTCCGGGCTGTTGACGGTCGGGGTGCGGCCGTCGGTGCCGACGAAGGTTCCGCCGAACGCGTTGATCACCTCGGCGGTGTTCACCGTCAGGCCCTCGTAGGGCGCGAACTGGCCCGCGTAGCAGCCGATCTGGTTGTCCCGCGCCAGCGGGCAGCCGGCGCGCATCTCGGCCCAGGTGACCGGCGCGTTGGGCACCAGATCCTTGCGGTAGAACAGCAGGCCGCCGTTGGTGTTGCGGGGCGCGGCGTACAGGGTGCCGTTGTAGGTGGCGCTGGCCACCGGCGGCGAGAGCAGCGGCGAGGTGTCGATGGCGAACTGGTCCTCCAAGGGCTGGATCCAGCCCTTGGCGGCGAACTCCGCGGTCCACGGCACGTCCAGGGCGACCACGTCGTAGTCGGCCGATTTCGCGCGCATGTGCTCGACCAGATCGTCGTACTGGGCCGTGGCGTCGTTGGACTGTTCCTTGAAGGTCACCTGCTCGTCGGGGTGGGTGGCGTTCCAGCGGTCGATGACCTGCTTGACCGCACCGGTCTCGGTGGTGTCCTTACCCTCGACGTAGGTGATCGGGCCGCGCCCGTCCTGGTTCATGCCGAGCTGCTCGTCGGTGTCGCTGGTGTTGCAGGCGGTGGCAAAGGTCACGGTCAGCAGCGCGATCGGCCATAGGACGAGCGCGGCACGTAGAGACGGCGCCTTCTTGAAAGCCATCGCGGAACTCCAGGGTCGACACAGTGAGCGGCAGCACAACGCAACATACATGGTGTGCACGCTCGGTGTCGGATACTCCCGCATCGAAGTGAGCGGAAGCTCGCGCGCCCACGCCGCGCCCGGTCGCGATCCGCGCGGGCCCACGGGCCGCCCGGCCGACACGTTCGCGGACATAACGACTGGTGGGCGTACCGCGGCCGGTATTCGGGCCGTAGAGACGGGGGCGGTTGCGCCCGGCCGGCGGATCGGGGCGTACCGCACCGTTCGCGGCACCTGTGTGTGATCGGGGCGGGCGCGACCCGGCCGGCACCGGATCGGGCGCACCCTGGCCGGGGACGGGCTCCGGTCGGCCGGGCCCATTAAGCTGATGCCCGATGTCCTCCGCCAGCGCAGTCTCCGATCGCCTGCTCACCAGGATCGGCGGACTGCTGCGCAAAGCCGAGTCCACCGACAACGAGCACGAGGCGGAAGCGTTCCTGGCGGCGGCACAGCGGCTGGCCACCCGGTCCTCGATCGACCTGGCGGTGGCGCGGGCACACACCCGGGACCGGGAGCGGTCCACCGCGCTGATCCAGCGGATGATCCCCATAGGCGAACCCGGCCGCAAGGGCCTGCGCACCTATGTGCAGCTGTTCGTGGCCATCGCGGCCGCCAACGATGTGCGCTGCGATGTAACCCGTACCTCGACCCAGGTCTACGCCTACGGGTTCGCGGCGGATATCGCCGTCTGCGAAGCGCTCTACTCCAGCCTGCTGGTGCAGATGGTGCGGGCATCGGGCCGGTACCTCGAGTCCGGCGACCATCGGGCCGCGACCATGGAGAAGGTCGTCACCGAGCGCCGGGCCGGGCGCCGGGTCCGCCGAGTGGTGCGGGTCCCGGTGGCGGGTGTGACGGCCAGGCTGAATTTCCAGCTGGCGTTCGCCGAACGCATCGGGATCCGGCTCGCCGAGGCCAGAGCGGAGGTCGAACGGTCCGCGACCGGCCGCGATACCCGGACCGTCGAGCCGGGCGAGGCGGACCGGGCGGCGGAAACAGCGCTGGCCCTGCGCGGCAAGGAACTCGAACTCGCCGATTTCTACACCCGTAATTCGGACGCGCGCGGCACCTGGCGCGGGCCGCGCACCTCCACTGGTTACGCTCCGGACGCCCGGCGCGCGGGAGACCGGGCCGGGCGGGCGGCCCGGCTCGGACCGGCGCGGGAACTGGACGGGGCGCGCGGGCAGCTCCCGGGGTAACCGCCGTGCGGGATACACAGCGTGCCAGGGTGTACGACGCCGAGCAGTTGGTGCGCTCGGTCTTCGACCGGGCCGCGGAGTTCGGGCAGCGCACCGTCGAAGTGCACGGGTCGCGGCTGACCTTGCCGGTGGAGCGGAAATTCGCCTCGGTGGAATCGGTGCAGCAGTACTGCGACCGAGTACTCGCCCTCGGCTGGGTCGTGGCCGCCTGGGAGCGGGCGGGTGTGCCGATCCGGGTGCGTGCTCGCGCCGGAAATGACTCCGCGCATTACGAATCCGGGAACGCCCTGCTGGCGGTACCTCTCCGGGCGGAGAACTCGGCGCGAGGCCGGACCGCGTGGGCAATGCGAGAGCTGGTCGTACTGCACGAATTGGCACACCACCTCGAAGCACGGCCGGAGGCGGTGGCCGCGCACGGGCCCGAATTCTGTACGCGCTATGTGGAATTGGCCGACGGGGTGATCGGTCCGGAGGCGGGGCTGCTGTTGCGCCTCACCTTTCACGACTCGGGCGTGCGGTTGGGCTGAGCCGCGTCGCGACGACCCGGACGTCCCTCCCGAGCTTCGGGTTCGGCGGGTGGGCTCCGGAGGTAGGGGACCATCGCGCGACAAATGCTCGCATCCTCGTACGGTCGTGTGGCCGGCGCCCACGATCCGGCGCCGCCGACCGGTGGCGAGGTATCCGGTGCCCCGGTCGATGCACCTCGCGACCGCCCACGAGCGGGGGCCGGTCTGTCGGCCCGGTCGGTGAGTGGATGGTCGACTCGGACCGACCGCGGCCCGCAGTTCCATACCGGATTCAGCGCTCCGCGTCCGGACCGGCCCGGAGGCCGGTGAGGAAGAAGGCCCGGATGTCCGCGGCGAGCAGTTCGGGGACTTCCATGGCGGCGAAGTGGCCGCCGCGGTCGAACTCCGACCAGTGCCTGATGTCGTAGAGCCGTTCGGCCAGTGGTCGCACCGACTGGGTGATGTCGTGGGCGAACACCGCCACCCCGAGCGGCACCGGGCACGGCGTCGCCCCCCGGGTGGTCTCGCGGGTCAGGCGGGCCGAGGACGCCGCGGTGGCGGTCAACCAGTACAGCGAGACATCGGTGAGCATCCGTTCATCGGCGACCGGTGTGCGGGGGTCGGTCCACTGGGCGAAGCGCTCCGCGATCCAGGCCAGCTGACCGACCGGTGAGTCGGTCAGCGCGTACCCGATGGTCTGCGGGGCGGTGGCCTGCAGTGCCTGGTACGGGGGCCGATTCGCCATCAGGTGCTGCACCTTGGCGAGCCGGGCTCGATCCGATTCGGACAGCTCCAGGTCGGCGGCGGGATCGGGCCGCGTCGGTAGATAGTTGACATGCACTCCGACGACGTGTTCGGGCGCGAGCGCGCCGAGCGCCTGGGAGATGCCGGAACCGAAATCGCCGCCCTGCGCACCGTAGCGTTCGTACCCGAGGCGGCGCATCAGTTCGGCCCAGGCGCCCGCCACCCGGGTGGCGTCCCAGCCGCGCTCGTGGGTGGGCCCGGAGAAACCGAAGCCCGGAATGGACGGGATCACGAGATGGAAATCGCGGGAGAGCGGTTCGATCACGTCGAGGAATTCCAGGAACGAACCGGGCCAGCCGTGGGTGAGGATCAGCGGTAGCGCCTCCGGTCGCGCCGACCGGACATGGACGAAGTGGATGTTCTGTCCCTCGATTTCGGTGGTGAAGTGCGGGAGTTCGTTGAGTTCGGCCTCGTGGGCGCGCCAGTCGTATTCGGTGCGCCAGTACTCGGCGAGCTCCCGCAGCCGGGCCAGCGGGAAGCCGTAATCCGTTCCGGCACCGGTGATCTCGTTGGGCCAGCGGGTGCGGGCGAGCCGATCGGCCAGGTCGTCGAGGTCGGCCCGGGGAATATCGATGGTGAACGGGGCGATGGCGGTCGGTTGCACGGTGGTCTCCTGAGCGGCGGTGGGTCGATGGCCGACGGGTGAGAGGGCGCACCCGGCCGCGGTGGGGGCGATAGCGGCCGGCGAGCTGCGCCGAGATCGGCCACCACGATTTGTTGGTATGGCCAACGATATCAGACGTTGGTAGCTCCAACAAGTGCGGCGGGGGGCCGCTGCGGAGAACGCGCCGAAAGCGGTGAAAAGGCCGGGGACCAGATCGGTCGGCCTGGTCGAAGAAGCTCGGGAACGGTGGACGGCAGTGGGTCCGACCGATCCCCCGGGGTCATGGCCCGAGGGCGGGAGCCGGTCGCGCGCCGCGCCGTGGCCGACCGTAACGTCTGACCCGCCGCTGTCGGATCGGCGGCCACGGCGGGGCGAGCCACCGCGGGCCGCGCGGGTTTCGTTGTAGATGAGGTCGCAATCGAATCCGTTCGCGGCGGTGACGGAGAGCGTGTCAACGGTCGGGACCCGGTGACCAAGTGTGCAAACAGTCGGGCCGCCGAGGCGGCGGCGTTCAAGCCGGCCGCCGCCGATCGCGGTGCCGCTCGCGGCGACGGCCGAGTTTCGCGGAATGGCGGCACGCAGGGTCGCGGTAACCGACCACCGCCGGGCACGGGTTCGATCAGTCCCGGTAGATCGTGACGTGAGCGTTCGTGGTGGTCCCGATACTCATGGGGCCCAGGCACGATGCCGAGCCCTGACCGGAAGGAGCGAAGGACCCACTCCACGACCCCTGGTAGGGGCCGATGGCCATGAGCGGGAAGGCATTGGGGATCCCGTGCAGGCCGAAACACTCGACGATCAACGCGTACTCCCGCCCGGCGGGGGCGTCGCCGTCATGGCACGTCGCTGTCGCGCCGACGAGGTCCCGCGTGACGACACAGTCCTGCGGTGCGGCGTGGGCCGCACCGGCGCCGAGTACCGCCGTGAAGCCCGAGACCAGGGCGGCGGCCGCGGCGATCCGTGCGGTGATGGTCATCGTCCTTCTCATTCAGGAACCCCTTCGTAGAGCAAGTTTACTGTTGCTTGACCATCGATCGCCCCTCGTGCGCCGTTACGAGAAGAGGGGCCGCACGGCACCAACGCGCACCCAAGCTCCGAGGTCGAAGGACGCGGCCCTCGGCGCCCTGCTGTCCGGAATCGTAGGCGATCCCGGACACGTCACATCGAACCCACCGACCGGCCCTGTCGCTGTCGGCGCACCCCTCCCGGCCCCGGTGTGTCGCAGCCCGCACAGCTGGAAGCGACCGGTACGGGTGTCGCCGGCGTTGTGCCAGGGCGGCGGTCGTGTCGGCGGTACCCGGCGCCCGGCCGGTTTCCGGGCGCCGAGACTGCCGGGTGGCGCCGGCCTCACTCTTCGGTGTAGCGCGATTCCAGCAGCCGGCGCAGACGGGCGATCCACCATTCGGTGCGTTCCGGATCCGGGTGGCGGTATTTCTCCAGCAGGTCGGGGTCCGGTTCGGGGGCGGTGCGGGGGACCGGTAGGAAACCATCCACCGGACGCAGGGATTCGGCGACGATATCGCCTTCGAACAGGTTCACCGTGCCGAGGCCGCACGCGTGGTCGAGCTCCGGAAGGGCGCCGGCCAGGGCCAGTTGCGCGGCCAGCCCGACGCTGGTCTCCAGCGCCGAGGAGATCACACACGGCAGCCCCGCGGCCTCGGCGACCCGCAGGGCCCGGCGCACACCGCCGAGCGGAGTGCATTTGAGGACCGCGATATCGGCGGCACCGGCCACCGCCACCCGTAGCGGGTCCTCGGCGCGGCGGATGGATTCGTCGGCGGCGACGGGGACCTCGACCCGGCGGCGTACGGCGGCGAGTTCCTCGACTGTGCGGCACGGTTGCTCGATGTACTCCAGACCGCCCGCGGCCCGGTCGATCTCACGGATGTGCCGGACGGCGGTGGCGACATCCCAGACGGCGTTGGCATCGACGCGGATCGCGCCGCCGGGGCCCAGCGCCGACCGCACGGCCTCCACCCGGGCCAGATCCTCCGGCAGCGATCCGGGATGGTCGGCGACCTTCACCTTCGCCGTGTGGCACCCGGATCCGGCGACGAGATCGAATGCCCGCTCCGGTCCGACGGCGGGAACCGTGCAGTTGACCGGGATCCGGTCCCGTAGGGGTTCCGGCCAGCCGACGGTCACCTGCTCGAGCGCGGTGTCCAGCCAGTGCCCGGCTTCGTGGTCGGCGTATTCGGTGAACGGGCAGAATTCGCCCCAGCCCCGGGGGCCGCGCAACAGCACCCCTTCGCGCACGGTGATCCCGCGGAACTTGGACCGCAGCGGGATCGCGTAGACGTGCACCTCGTCGATCCGGGGCAGTTCGCTCACCGGAACCACACTAGGCCAGGTTCGTACAGGTGTCCCGGGCCGAGCCGGCGAAGGCCGGGCGGCGGCGGGGCCGCCTCCCGGTTCGTACGCCGGTGATCAGAGTCGTTCGAGGATCGTGGCGTTGGCCAGGCCGCCCGCCTCGCACATCGTCTGCAGTCCGTAGCGGGCGCCGCGGTCGTGCATGGCGTGAACGAGGGTGGTCGTCAGCCGGGCCCCGGAGGCGCCGAGCGGATGGCCGAGGGCGATCGCGCCGCCGTTGACATTGACCCGCTCGGGGTCGGCACCGGTGTCGTGTTCCCAGGCCGTCACCACGGACGCGAACGCTTCGTTGATCTCGATGAGGTCGATATCGGCGAGGGTGAGCCCGGCCCGATCCAGGACCTTGCGGGTGGCCGGGATGACCGCGGTCAGCATGAGCAGCGGATCGTCTCCGGCCACCGCGAAACTGTGCAGCCGGGCCAGCGGGCGCAGGCCGAGTGCACGGGCCCGTTCGCTGGTGGTGATGAGCACGGCGGCGCTGCCGTCGCTGATCTGGCTCGCTGTCGCCGCGGTGATGTTCCAGCCGATCTGCGGGAACCGTTCGGCCATGGCCGGGTCGTAGTAGGCGGGTTTCAGGCCGGCCAGAGTGTCGAGGGTGGAGCCGGTGCGGATGCCCTCGTCGGTGTCGAGCCCCGCCAGTGGGGCGAGTTCGGCGGTGAATTGCCCGTTCTTGGTGGCCCGTGCCGCCTTTTCGTGGCTGGTCAGCGCGAATTCGTCGAGCTGCGCCCGGCTCAGCCCCCATTTCGCGGCGATGAGTTCGGCGCTGATGCCCTGCGGGACCAGTCCGTCCGGGTACCGCCGGGTGAAACCCACTCCGGAGATGTCGTCGGCGCCGCGGGCGCTCGCGCCCATCGGGACCCGGCTCATGGATTCGACTCCGGTGGCCACCACCATGTCGTAGGCGCCGGCGAGCACGCCCTGCGCGGCGAAGTGGACGGCCTGCTGGCTGCTGCCGCACTGGCGGTCGACCGTGGTGGCCGGGACCGATTCCGGGAAACCGGCCGCCAGCGCCGCTCGCCGGGTCATGTTCACGCCCTGTTCGCCGACCTGGCTCACCACGCCGCCGATCACATCGTCGATGAGGGCCGGGTCCACCCCGGTCCGGGTGACCAGCGCGCTGAGGCTGTGGGCCATGAGGTCCACCGGGTGGATGCCGTGCAGGGCGCCGTTGGGCTTGCCGCGTCCGATGGGGGTCCGTACCGCATCGACGATGACCGCGTCTCGCATATCGATTCCTTCCGCCGCCGGGGCGAAACCCTGGCTAAAGTTATCTAAAGCCAGATTAGGCGCTGGCATCACTGGAGGCAACCCAGGGTCGATATGATGGGCGCATGGCAGCGGTGATGGAAGGCCCCCTGGCCGATCTCGACTCGTGGAAACCCGACCACTGCTCGATCGCGATGGCACTCGAGGTGGTCGGCACCCGCTCGGCGATCCTGATCCTGCGGGAGGCCTACTACGGCACCACCCGGTTCGACGGTTTCGCGGCCCGGGTGGGAATCACCGACGCCGCGGTCGCCGGCCAATTGCGCAAGCTCACGCAGGCCGGGCTGTTCACCAGGCAGCCGTATCGGGAAGAGGGAAAACGCACCCGCCACGAATACGTGCTGACCGCGAAAGGCCGCGATCTGTTACCCGTGGTGCTGGCGCTCATGCAGTGGGGCAATACCCACCTGCAACCCGGACCACCCCCGCTGGACCTGGTCGAGGCGGCCACCGGGGACCCGGTCCGGGTACAGGTGCGCAGCGAATCCGGCCGCGAGATCGGCGTGGACGATCTCCGCGTCCGGCTCAACGAGCAGTGGCGCGCGGCCCGGCGGGGGGTCGGGAGTGCGGCGGCGGGCAACACATAGCGGCGACCCGGACCACCCCGGTCGTCCGCGGCGCCCCGGGCACTCGATCGACTTCCGCGCACGCCTCGACGGCCGCCCCGAGCGGGCCCGCCGCACCGGTCCTCGTCGTCCGTCGGCGTGTACGGATCGCCGGCGCTACGCGCCTCAGTTCAGGCGGCGGCCGTCGTCGGGCGCGAAGAAGTAGACGTGCTCGGGGGCCGTCGCCAGACGCACCCGGCTGCCCTTCGCCGGCGGGTTGCGCCAATCGGTACGTGCCACGATCGTGTCCGCGCCCTGGGTGTCCTCGGTGGGCCGGCCGTAGATGAAGGCGTCGGAGCCGAGCTCCTCGACCACATCCACCTCGATCTCGATCCCGGAGTCACCGGCTTCCAGATGCTCGGGGCGGATACCCACCGTCACCGTCGCGCCCGTCGCATCGGCCACCGATCGTGGCAGTGGCAGCGAGAACCCACCGATCCGTACCGCCCCGTCGGCGACCGGGAGCGTGAACAGGTTCATCGCCGGAGATCCCATGAACCCGGCGACGAACACATTCGCCGGATCCCGGTAGAGGTCGCGCGGGGCGGCGCACTGCTGCAGCAGCCCGTCCCGCATCACCGCGACCCGGTCGCCCATGGTCATGGCCTCGACCTGGTCGTGGGTGACGTAGACGGTCGTCGTCGCCAGTCGGCGTTGCAGCTGCGCGATCTGGGTGCGGGTCTGCACCCGTAGTTTCGCGTCCAGATTGGACAGCGGTTCGTCCATCAGGAAGACCTGCGGGTCGCGCACGATGGCCCGGCCCATGGCCACGCGCTGTCGCTGACCACCCGACAGCGCTTTGGGCAGGCGATCCAGCAGCGGTTCCAGATCGAGCAGACGAGCCGCCTCGAGCACCCGGCGCTGCTTCTCGTCCTTGCCGACCTTGGCCAGTTTCAGTGCGAAACCCATGTTCTCGGCCACCGTCATATGCGGGTAGAGCGCATAGTTCTGGAAGACCATCGCGATATCGCGATCCTTGGGGTCGCTGTGGGTGACATCGCGGTCGCCGATCAGGATGCGGCCGCCCGAGACCTCCTCGAGCCCGGCGAGCATGCGCAGCGAAGTCGACTTTCCGCATCCGGAGGGGCCGACCAGCACCAGGAACTCACCATCGGTGATCTCGAGTTGCAACTGATCGACAGCGGGCGTCTTGGCCCCCGGGTACTGCCGGGTGGCGTGATCGAAGGTCACCGTGGCCACGGCTTGTTCACTTCCCTTCACCGGTTGGAACACGCGAAGTGGAGCGAATTCGCAACATGTGCGTGGTCATGGCGTCAGAGGCTACCGCTGGTGTTCTCGAGCTCCGCATGGTCTGTACGTTTTCGGTGCGTATCGTGCCAGTGAACGCACCGACTGTCCACCCCCGCCGACACCCTCCGGGGCCCCGGCGCGGGTCGTGCATCGACGGCCACCGGCGAAGCCGGGTACGCATCGGATCGCACCCGACGAGACCGCGAGGCGTCGCACCGCCGCGCGGGAAGTACGCCGGTCGCGGTCGTCGGCGTGAACGGAAGAACCGCGGGCACGACCCCGCCGGTGCCGTGCCCGGGTCGAGGCGCGGCGGCTGCGCTCGGCGGCGTCGGCCGGAGCACATCTCACAACTGCCGCGGATGACGGCCGCTCGCCGCCGAACTCCTCGGCCCGGCCCGTGAGCCGAACGCCGAAGCCGAAGGCGGGCCGGTTCCTCCCGCGCGTACCCGAAAGGTCGCCGCGATTCGGCGCGGTGGGTTCGAGGCCGCGGCGAACGAACGTGAGGGCGCTTGACTGTGCCGCTGCGGCACGGTTCAGGCTGGGTATCGCGCCGGCGCGGTCGTGGCGGCGGAACAGTAGCGGAGGAGTCGGATATGACGTGGAGTACCCGTCAGCTCGCGGAACTCGCCGGCACGAGCGTGCGGGCGGTACGCCACTACCACGACATCGGCCTGCTCGCGGAGCCCGAACGCGCCTCCAACGGTTACAAGCGTTACGGCGTAGCGCATCTGCTGCGGGTGCTGCGCATCAAACGACTCGCCGACCTCGGCATACCGTTGTCGCAGATCGCCGAAATGGGCGACGGGGACGATTTCCCCCGCGACGCGCTCCAGACGCTGGATGCCGAACTGGCCACGACAATCGAACGGTTGCAGCGCATCCGGGTGGAACTGGCCCTGATCCTGCGGCAGGGCAGCTCCACCGACCTGCCACCCGATATCGGTCCGGCGGCCTCCGTACTGACCGACGCCGACCGCGCCTTCACCGTCATTCTCACTCGGGTGCTGGGCCCATCCGGTCTGGGCGCGCTGCGAGGGCTGTTGAACGACCGGCGCGACGTCCCGGCGATGACCGAGTTCGACAATCTGCCCGCCGACGCCGATGAACCCACCCGTGCGGATCTGGCCGAACGACTGGCCCCGTACGTGGACGAGGTGACCTCCGAGTACCCCGAGATCACTGCCCCGCCCACCGATTCGCCAGTGGGAGAGAAACGCGCGACCGAAGCGGTCGGCAAGGCGCTGCTGGATCTGTACAACCGGGCGCAGATCGACGTCCTGGTCAAGGTGAACCGGCTGCTCTACGGACCGGACGGGCAGCCGTCGGTGAAGGATCGGCGGTCCGGCCCGGCGTGAGCCGCCGGGGTGGCGGCCGGCTCCGGTGAAGCGCGGATTCCCGTGTCAGTGGGCGTATCAGCTCGGCGTCAGTCCAGTATCAGCCGGACCGGTGAAAGTGGCACTGTCACCGGCCGCACGGGCCGGTAGCCCACAACTCCCGGAGGAGAAACACCATGTCCGTCACCTTCACCGACCAGGACAAAGCCACCCTGCGCACCGCCGCCTACGGCGCCGTCTCGCTGATCTCCGCCACCAGTATCGCCGGCGGCTCGCCGCACAAGGCCGCCACCGACGGCTCCATCGCCCTGAGCTCGGCGACCGGCCCGGTCGGGCACGTGCTCGCCGATGTGAAAGCGAAGGAGATCACGCTGAAGGGAAAGAATGTCGCCGAACTCGCCGATCAGGTACTGCCGGCCCTGACCGCGGCCATGAGTCTGCTGAAGCAGCGGGACCCGGCCGAGGCGGACAACTTTCGCAGCACCGTCCTCGTCGCCGTCGAGTCGGCCACCCGTCCGCACAAGGCCGCGCCGTCCCCGACCCTCGTGGATATGACCCGCAAGATCACCGCGGCCCTCGACGCCGCGTGAAGAGCCTCCGGCCGGGAAGGCCCGGCCGGAGCCGTGGTGCGGCAGATCGCCGTGATACGCGACCGCACCGCGTAACCCCCTCATCGGGTTACACGGTGCGTCGCAGGCATACTCCGGACGAATCCGGCGGATGCTAACTCGCGGTAGTGAGTTCGCCCTCCGGTTCGCCCGGACGGACCCGCGGGTTCGCCGGCCGCTCCGGTTCCTTGGTGAAGAACAACATCGCCGCCGCGCCGATGAGGCACAGGACCGTCATGACGATGAAGCCACCGTCGTAGGTGCCGGTCTCGGAGACGATGAAGCCCATCACCGACGGGGCCACGATCCCGGAGAGAGCGAAGCACGCGTCGGCGAAACCGGCCGCGGTACCGGGCTGGGTCGGGGCCGCGTCGATCGAGGCCACCCACCAGATGCCACCGGTGATGAAACCGAAGCCGACACCCGCGGAGATACAGATCAGGGCGACGGTGAGGTTGCCGGGGAAGAACAGGATCGGGGCGATCGAGGCACCGGCGAGCAGCAGTGCCACGCCGATGATGAGGAAGCGCGACCGGATGCTCTCGGTGCGTTTGTACACGCGGTCCACCAGGATGCCGCCGGCGAGCGCGCCGACCACACCGGCCGCCCACGGTGCCACCGAGAAGCCGCCGACCTCCTTGATGGAGAGCCCGAATTCGTGTTCCAGATACTGGGGGAGCCAGTACATGAAGGCCCAGAACATGAATCCCCAGGCGAAGTAGCCGAGTCCGACGAGCCACAGGTTGCGGTTGCGCAGGATCTCGCCCCAGTCGACCTTCTCCTCGTGGCCGCTGTCCTCACCGTCGGCCTGACCCGCCTTGATATAGGCCAGTTCCTCTTTCGAGACGAAGGAGGCTTCGCTCGGGGAGTTCTTCAGGAACGGGTACGCCACGACCACCCAGACGATTCCGGCGACCGCCAGCACGAAGAACATGCCCTTCCAGCTGACCAGCTCGATCAACTGGGTGAGGATCGGGCCGCCGACCAGCAGGCTGCCCGAAACCGCGACGCCGCCGATGAGGGCGAGCGCCTTACCGCGTTCCTGTACCGGCAACCACCGGCTGGCGATCCGGGTCGCGGCCGGGAAGCAGGGCGCTTCACCGGCCCCGAGGATGATCCGCAACAGGATCAGGCCGATGAACCCGCCCGCGAACGGGGTCAGCGCGGTGGCCGTGGCCCAGATGAACATCCCCGCGATGAGGACGCGGCGCGAACCGAACCGGTCGACCAGCGGCCCCGAGAGCAGGGCGAAAAGCATATAGCCGATCGAGAATGCGGAACTGATGATGCCGTACTGGCCGGTCGTGATTCCGAACTCGTCCCGCAGATGGCTTGCTGCGAACGAGATGGCGCTGCGATCGACATAATTCACCACCACCAGGCCCAAGATGATGGTGATTGTCCACCAACGCGATTTCATAGCGAACTCCTCGGATAAAGCTGCCGCGGGTCAGATGACCCCGCGTGCCCGCAGGTCGTCGATGTCCTCGGGACTGCGCCCGAGATGGGTGAGGACCTTGTCGGTGTCGGCACCGGCGGGTCGTCCGGTGTGCCGGATCGCTCCGGGCGATCGAGTCATGCGCCACATCACGTTCTGCATGCGCATGGGGCCGAGCTCGCTGTCCTCCACGGTGGTGACCATGTCGGTGGCGACGACCTGCGGATCGGTGAGCAGGTCGCTCGGACGGTAGACCGGCGCGACGGCCGCGCCGGCTTCTTCGAAAGCACTCGTGACCTCGTCACGGGTTCGTTCGGCGATCCAGCCGCCGACGTATGTGTCGAGCAGGTCGGCATGCTGGGCGCGGGTTCGCCCGGTCGCGAACCATACCTCGTCGATCACCTCGGCATGCCCCACCAGCCGCATCACCCGTTCGGCGATGGCCTGGGCGCTGGTGGAGATCGCGACCCAGTGGTCGTCCTTGGTGCGGTACAGGTTCCGGGGCGCGTTGTTCTGCGACCGGTTACCGGTCCGCTCCTGGTCGATCCCGAGCTGATCGGCGTAGATCACCCCAGGGCCGACCGCGGTCATGATCGGGGTGAGCAGGTCGAGGTCGACCTCCTGCCCGGTGCCGCCGTTGCGTTCGCGTTCGAACAGCGCCATCGAGACGGCCGAGGAACCGGCGACCCCGGCGATGGAATCGGCGAGCCCGAAGGCCGGCAGCGTAGGCGGCCCGTCGGGCTGCCCGGTCAGGTGGGCGAATCCGCTCATCGATTCGACCAGCGTGCCGAAAGCGGGACGTTTCGCGTAGGGACCGTGCTGCCCGAAACCGGTGACACGCAGCATGATCAGCCCCGGATTACGGGACGAGAGTTCGGCGTAGGACAGCCCCCAGCGTTCGAAGGTGCCCGGCCGGAAGTTCTCGATCACCACATCCGCTTCGGCGGCCAGATCCCGGAAGATCCGCTGACCGTCGGGAGTGCCGAGGTTCAGTGTGATCGTCTGCTTGTTGCGGGCGACCATCTTCCACCACAGTGGGATCCCGTCCTTGTCGAGGCCGTGGCCGCGCATCCCGTCCGGTTTCTGCGGGTGTTCGATCTTGATGACCTCGGCGCCGAAATCACCCAGGATCTGCGCGGCGAACGGTCCGGCCAGGATGGTGGACGCGTCCAGTACCTTGATTCCGCGCAGCGGTCCGGTCGGCTGCTTCTCGTCGTTCAACTACCGACTCCTCAGTACGGGCGTGAGATGTAGCGGCCCGCGGGCTCGCCGGTCACCACGCCGTCGGCCAGCACCCGGTGACCGCGCACGAAGGTGTCGGTGACCGCCGCGGTCAGCTCGAAGCCCTCGAACGGCGTGTACTCCTGGGTGGATTCGGAATCCGCGGCGCGCACGGTCCAGGTGCGGTTCGGGTCGACGATCGCGATATCGGCGTCGACGCCCTCGGTCAGGCGGCCCTTGCCGGGCAGGCCGTAGCGGTCGGCCGGGTTGGACGCGGTGAGCTGGGCGATCCGGCGCAGCGACAGTCCGCGCTTGCGGCCCTCGGTGAGCAGGCCGGGCAGCAGGTACTCGGTGCCGCCGAAACCGGACTTGGCGGCGAAGACATCGTCGCGGTCCTCGCCGAACTTCACCTCGTCCTTGCAGCAGGCGTGATCGGAGACGACCCAGTCGATATTGCCGGCGAGCAGGTGCTCCCACAGCGCTTCGACATCCTCGCGCGGGCGGATCGGCGGATTCACCTTGGCGCCCAGGCCGTTCGCGTTATCGATATCGGTGAGCAGGTGACCGATGGTGACCTCGCGGCGGAAGTTCACATGCGGGAACGCCTCGGCCATCTTCATGGCGGCCTTCAGCGCCTTGGCCGAGCTCAGGTGCAGCAGGTTGATATTCGGCAGTCCGGTCTCGTCGGCCAGGAAGGACGCGATGGTCACGGCCAGGCCCTCGGAGTGCTGCGGACGCGAGGCGCTGTAGGCGGCGAGCCCGCTGAGCGTGCCCTCCTGCTCGACGATCTTGGTGTAAGCGCTCATGATCTCGGCGGTCTCACAGTGCAATGACAGCGAGATGTGATCGGCGAGTTCGGGGAACTGCTCCCGCGCCTTCTGCACTCCGCGCATCACGAACTCGAAATGCGCGATGTCGTAGCGCTCGTCCTCGGGGATCATGAGGAATTCGCTCTGCGAGGTGGACCGCCCGTGCAGGCCGTGGCTGCCGTAGAACATGAAGATCTTGAACGAGGTCACGCCCTGATCGGCGGCCAGGTTAGGGATCTCGCCGATGTGCTCCTTGGACATGGGCGCCAGGTGGAAGGCGTAATCGATGTAGCTGCGACCGGCCGAGGCGTCCAGCACCTCCGGGAAGAAGTCGGCGTAGGCGCCGCCCTTGTTCAGGTAGTACTGCCCGGTCCGCATATAGGTCAGCGCGGTGGTGACGCCGCCCTGGGCGCTCGCGCGGGATTCGGTCCGCGTGTCCTCGGCCAGCGGGTTGTAGATGCCCCAGTGCTGGTGGGCGTCCACCACGCCCGGGAAGATCAGCTTGCCGGACGCGTCGACGACCTCGGCATCCGCGGACTCCAGGTTCGCGCCGATGGCGGCGATCTTGCCGTCGACGATCAGGATGTCCGCGGCCTCGCCCTCCTCGGGGGCCGAGTTGTCGGTGCGCACCACGGTGCCGTTCTTGATCAGGTACGAGGTCATTTCTTCTCCTGGCGAATATCCGAAAGGTGAAATCTGGAGGTCAGGCGGCGACCGGGCTGTGCACGTGCTCGGCGGCGAGGAAGGCCAGGCCGAGTGCGGTGATGAGGCCGTTGCCCGCGAGGTAGCCACCGGCGCCGTGACCCGAGATGCCGATGGCCGCGCCGCCCGAGGCGTACAGGCCGGGGACCGGCACACCGCCGGCCAGTACCCGCGCGTGTTCGTCCACGACCAGACCGCCCTGGGTGTGGAACAGGGCGGGGGTCACGGCGATGGCGACATAGGGCGCGGTGAGAGGGTGGCGGTCGTCGGTGCGACCCTGCCGGTCCGGTTCGGTGCCCGCCGCGGCCCGGCGCGCGGCACCGAGTTCGTCGTCCAGCGCGGCGGCCGGTACGCCGATTCGTCCGGCCAGTTCGGCGGCCGTCGCGGCGCGGACCAGCGAACCGCTCTCGGCGACCGCGCGGAAATCGTCGAACACCGAGCACAGCGCCTCGATGTGCTCGTCGATGACGATCCATCCGGCACTGCCGGGCTGGGCCGCGAGGATGGCGGCGAACTCCGAATAACCCGTGGTCTCGGGTGCGAACCGGCGGCCCGCGCTGTTCACGATGACGCCGCCGTGGACGACGGTGGCCCAGCCGATGAGGGTCTGGCTGCGCGAAGAGAGCGCGGCGTGCCCCTGGTAGGCGTCGAGGAAACCGGTGTCGGCGCCCAGGCCCTGCCCGATTCGCAGCGCGTCGCCCCGGCTGAACTGGCCGCCGTGGTAGTGGGCGTCGGCGATCTCCGGGATCCACCGGCGCACCAGCTCGCTGTCGGCGCCGAAGCCGTTGGTCGCGAGCAGGACGGCGGGCGTGGTCAGCTGTTCGGCGTTCCCGTCCGGGGTGGCGATCTCGGCCCCGGTGACCCGGCCGTCGGTGGTGAGCACCTCCCGCAGGCTCATCGGCGCGATGAGTTCGATCCGCGGGTGGGCGCGGGCCCGCTCGACCAGGTGGCGCAGCAGCTTGGCGCCGTGCCGGCCGGGAATGGTGTGGCAGCGGTCGGCGCGGTGGCCGGGATAGCGGAAGTCGGTGACCAGTTCGAGGTCGAGGTCCTGGGCGTCGGCCAGCCAGGTGACCAGCCGCGCGCTCGATTCGGCCAGGGCCCGGGCCAGGCGGTGATCGGCCGTACCGCCGGTTTTGCGGTCGATATCGGCGAGGAACCGGTCCGGGCTGTCCACGACGCCCGCGGCCTGCTGCCAGCGGGTGCCGGCGGCCGGGATCATCGCGGTGCACATGGAGGTGTTGTTACCGCGCTGGAAGTACTCGTCGGCGTCGACCACGAGCACATTCGCGCCGAGTTCGGCGGCGCGCAGCGCAGCGACCAGGCCGCCGCCCGCACCGGCGACGACGAGATCGAAATCCGGACCGTCCACGCTTCCTCCTAGTCTGTTCCGCTGAACGGAACGCAAGAATGTGGTCCCCTGCACTATGCACGTTCGACAATCTGGACACAAGTGCCTGTATAAACGATTAACGCGGACGAAACTCATGCATGAGCCGGTCGAGCGGCCTGGACAATCGTTTCGCTAAGCGGTACAACTTTGTTCAGATGTACGTCGGTCGCGCCGGTAGCGTCGCCGTCGGAACAACGAAAACCCCGCAGAAACGGAGCCACGATGGAGTCCTCCAGTGGAGGCACCACGTCTGCCGCCCGGGCCGCCGATGTGCTGCTCGAGTTCGGCCGCCGGTCGAGCGCGCTCGGCGTCTCGGAGATCGCCCGCTCGACCGGTATGTCGAAGGCGGTCGCCCACCGCATCCTCACGACCTTCGTCGAATGCGGTCTGCTGCTCTACGAGCCCTCGACCCGCCGGTACCTGCTCGGACCGGCGGCGGCGACGCTCGGCGCGCGCGCACTGGACGTATCCCCGCTGCGGCGGATGGCCCGCGAGGCCCTGGTGGACCTACAGCGCGCCACGGGCGAGACGGCGACCGTCACCGGCCGGTTACCGGGAGGTCGCGTCTACCTCGATCAGGTCGAGAGTACTCAGGAAATCAAGATGACCGTCGAGCTGGGTCGCCGGTTCGACCTGCACAGCGGCTCGTCGGGGCGCATCATCCTGGCCTATCTCTCCGAGGAGGAGCAGGACGATCTGCTGTCGCGACCGCTGCCCCGGCTGACCGGCACCACCATCGTCGACCCCGCGTCGCTGCGCGCGGCGCTGCGTGAGGCGCGGGAACGGGGAGTGTGCCGGTCGACCGGGGAGCGCCAGGAGGGCGCCGGGTCGATCGCCGCCCCGGTGTTCGGGGCCGACGGCGCGGTGATCGGATCGGTCTCGGTCTGTGGACCGAGCTACCGGATGACCGCGCAAGCGTGCGACCGCTACGAGAGCGCGCTGGTCGAGGCGGCGCAGCGGGTTTCGCGGGCGCTGGGGTACCGGTCGCCGAGTCCCGTTGCGGTGGAGGCGAAATGACCCCGCGCAGCTGGCTCTACGTGCCCGGGCACCGCGACGACCGGATCGGCAAGGCGATCGACAGCGCCGCCGACGCCGTGGTGATCGACCTGGAGGACGCCGTACCGGTCCACGCGAAAGAGCGCGCGCTGGCCAATGCCCTCGCCGCCCTGCGCACGGCACCGCCGGAGCGCCGGATCTGGTTGCGGCTCAACGCTGTCGGGTCGTCCTGGCTGGACAACGAGCTCGCCGAACTGGCCGCCGCGCCGACCCCGCCCGCCGGGGTGCGCCTCCCCAAGGCCGAAACACCCGAATCGGTGGCGGCCACGACCGACCGGCTCACCTGCCAGGTGCACGCCATCATCGAATCCGCCGCGGGCCTGCTCGCGGCGCCCGCCATCGCGAAATGTCATCCGCGGGTCACCGGAATCGCACTGGGCGAAGCCGATCTGGCCGCCGATCTGCGCACCGAGGCCGACGGCCTGGCGTGGGCGCGCGGCTGGATCGTCACCGCGGCGCGTGCCGCCGGATTGTCCTCACCGGTCCAGAGCGTCTGGACCGCGGTCGAGGATGCGGCGGGATTGGCGGAGACCTCGCGCACCGGTCGCGCCCAGGGTTTCTTCGGGCGTTCGGTCATCCATCCCAACCAGATCGGCATCGTCAACCAGGCCTTTACACCGTCGCCGGAGGAACAGAGCCGAGCCCGGCGAATCGTGGAGTGCGCGGCCGCGTCCCTGGCGGCGGGGGAGTCCGCGGTTCTCGACGAGAACGGCAGATTCATCGACCCCGCCGTCGTCGCGAACGCCCGCGTGGTGCTCGACCGGGCAGAGGCCACCGCAGTACGAGGAGTGAGAGCATGACCGAACACACCGTGTCCGCCGCGCCGGACGCGCTGTTGCACGCCGTGGTGAACAGCGATGTCGACGTCGTCGAGCTCGGGCATCCGTATACGACGGGTATGCCCTGCTCGCCCAACCATCCCGGCTTCCGGATGACCCTGATCCGCCGGCACGGCGATATGGTCCGCCCGGACGGCGGCTCGGCGTCCAACGAGATCATCGTGACCGGTGGGCACGTCGGCACCCATGTGGACGCCCTGTCCCACGTCAGCCACTGCGGCAAACTGCACGGCGATATCGACGCCGAGGAAGCCCAGCGCGGCGGGCGGTTCTCCCGGCTCGGCGCGGAGACGATCCCCTTCATGCTCCGGCGCGGACTGCTGCTGGACGTGCCGCGGGTGCGCGGGGTGGACGCGCTCGAAGCCGGACAGGCCGTCACCGAGCAGGACCTCCGTGATGCCGCCGACGCGGCCGGGGTCACCCCGCGGCGCGGGGACGTCGTGCTCATCCGTACCGGCTGGGCCCGGCATTTCGACGATGCCCAGCGCTACCTCGGTCAGCAGGACGGGGTCCCGGGCGCCGATGTGGGTGCGGCGCAGTGGCTGGCCGCCGCCGGGATCGTCGCCGCGGGCGCGGATACCACCGCCTTCGAACACATTCCGCCCGGTAAAGGTCACAGTGTGCTGCCGGTACACCGAGTGCTGCTGGTGGAGAACGGCATCCACATCATCGAGCACCTGAACCTGGAGTACGCGAGCGCGCGCGGCCTGACCGAGTTCACCTTCGTGATGGCGCCGCTGCGCATCACCGGCGGTACCGGTTCGCCGGTGCGCCCGGTCGCGGTGGTGGCCTCGTGACCGCCGCCGCCCCCACCGCCCGCCACGACCTCACCGGTACCGTGGTCGGCCGGCTCGCCGCGCTCGCCACGGAGACCCGCGCCGCCGGGCTCACCACCGAACTCCGCAAGGATGTGGCCCGCCGCGTCCTCGACGTACTCGGCAACTCCCTGGCCGCGCAGGGACAGCCGTCGGCCCGGGCCGTCACGGCCGTGGCGCGCGGCTGGGCCGGTGCGGCCGCGGCCACCGGTATCGGCACCGGGGAATGTTTCCCCGCCGCCACCGCCGCGCTGGTGAACGGCACCCTCGCGCATTCGATGGACTCCGACGACACCCATCTGCCGTCGGTACTGCATCCGTCGGCTTCCGTGGTGCCGGCCGCTCTCGCGGTCGGGGAGGCCACCGGCGCGTCCGGCGCGGCGGTCCTGGACGCGGCGGGCGTGGGTATCGAGATCGCGGTGCGCCTGGGCATGGGCGGCTACGACGAGGAACTGGGTAATTCCGAATTCTTCGAACGCGGCCAGCACGCGACATCCATCTGCGGCGCCGTGGGCTCCGCCGCCGCGGTGGCCATGCTCTACGACCTCGACGCCGAGGGTATCGCGGACGCGATGGGTATCGCCGCCAGCTTCGGCGCCGGACTGCTGGAGGCCAACCGGACCGGCGGCACGGTGAAGCGCGCGCACTGCGGCTGGGCCGCGCATTCGGGGGTCACCGCGGCGGAATTCGCCCGGCACGGGCTCACCGGCCCGCCCACCGTGATAGAGGGCCGGTTCGGCTTCCTGCACGCCTTCTGCGGGGACCGGGCCGATACGGCCAAGGTCGTGGACCGGCTGGGTGAGCACTGGGAACTGCCCGGGATCTTCTTCAAGCCGTACCCGTGCAACCACTTCACCCACGCCGGTATCGATGCCGCCCGCGCGCTGCGAGCGGACGGCCTCGATCCGGACGCGATCGTGGAAATCGACCTCGGCGTGCCCACACCGGTGCTGCGCACCATCGCCGAACCGCCCGCCGCCAAGGCGGCGCCGGAGTCGGGCTATCACGCGGCCTTCTCCGGGCCGTTCACCGTGGCACGGGCGCTGCTGGGCGGTTCCGGACTGGGTGTGGGTCATGCCGACTTCACCGACGAAGCCGCACGCGATCCGCGCACGCTGGAGCTGGCGGCGCTCGTGGTCGCCCACGCCGACGCCCGGTGCGACGAGATCTATCCGCACCAGTTCCCGGCCGTGCTGCGGGTGCGCGCCCGCGACGGGCAGTGGCACGAGGCGCGCGTCGACCACAATCGCGGCGGCCCGGCGAACCCGCTCTCCGACGACGAACTCACGCTGAAGTTCGACCTGAATGTGGAAGGCCACCTCTCCGCGGTGCAGGCCGGGACGGTCGCCGAGCGCGCGCTCGCCCTGCCCTCGGCCGGATCACTGGACGGACTCATGTCGCTCGTCCGGGGCTGATCCTCCGGTCACCCGGTCCGGTGGCGGCGGCGAACCCGCCGCTCCCGGACTCGGCCGGCAACAGCGGAAGAGCCCCGCGGTCCCCGATGACCCGGGCCCCGCGGGGCTCTTCCGTCTCCGCGACGACGGCGCCACGGGTCCGCACTGCACAGCCGGTCTCGCCCCGATCCCGTCCTGGGGGCCGGGCCCGGCGACCCCGGTGAGCGCGATTCCCCAGTCGGCGCCGCAGAGGGGTGCCGTACCTACCGGGCCTGGTACCGTCAGCGGTCCAGGAATTCCAGTAGGTCGGCGTTGAACTTCTCTTTGTCCCCCGGGACGAGTGCGATGCCGTGCGAACCGCCCTCGTACACCTTCAGGGTCGAATCCTGGATCAGCTCGGCCGATTTGCGGCCGGTCGCATCGATCGGCACCACCTGGTCGTCGTCTCCGTGCACGATCAGAGTGGGAATATCGAACTTCTTCAGATCCTCGGTGAAATCTGTGTACGCAAACGCGTCGACGCATTTCACGGCGGCCTGGATGCTTTCCTGCATACCCATGAACCAGAATGCGTCGCGATTTCCCTGGGTAACCTTGTTCCCCGGGCGGTTCGCGCTGAAGAACCCTTCCGATGTGTCCTTCCAGAATTGCGAACGCTCGGTGAGGATTCCGGACTTGATTTGGTCGAAAACCTCGTCCGGCACACCTTCCGGGTTGCTCTCGGTCCTGCTCATCAGCGGTGGAATGGCCGAGAGCAGTACCGCGGAGTGCACCCGCGCGGTCCCGTGCCGGCCGATATAGCGGGCGAGCTCACCGCCACCCATGCTGTGGGCCACGAGCGTCGCATCCTGGACATCGAGACTCGTCAGCAGATCGTTCAGGTCGTCGGCGAAGGTATCGAAATCGTAACCGTCCCACGGCTGATCCGAACGGCCGTGACCGCGCCGATCGTGGGCGATACCGCGATAACCGTTGTCCGCCACGAATTTCATCTGGTCTTCCCAGGCATCGGCGTTCAACGGCCAGCCGTGAATGAAAACGACCGGGCGGCCACTACCCCAATCCTTGTAATAGATGTTCACCTTGTCGCGTGTCGTGCACACAGGCATGGGCGGAGCCTCCTTCTGTGCGTGATTCGCCGACCGGTAGCGGGTCGTGACAACGAGACGCCGCCCGAAATGCTACCCACGGAACAGCCCGGAAAAGACGCTGTATTCATCCGTTACGCAATCCATGCGCGACCGGAACGGTCGCCGGTATCGACGGGCGTCGATGGCCGCCCCGCGCCACCGTTTCCGCACGGCCCGGTCTTCCCGCCCCCGGTAGCCTCGGGACCGGGAGATCACCCGACGACGAGGAGTCAAACAAGATGAGCCGACCAGTTCGGATCGGAGTCCAACTCCAGCCCCAGCACGCGCCCGATTACGGACTCATCCGCGACGCCGTATTGCGGGCCGAGGACGCGGGTGTGGACATCGTCTTCAACTGGGATCACTTCTTTCCGCTGTACGGGGACCCCGACGGCGCGCATTACGAATGCTGGACCATGCTCGGCGCGTTCGCCGAACAGACCGAACGGGTGGAGATCGGCGCGCTGGTCACCGGCGGGGGCTACCGGAATCCGGATCTGCTCGCCGATATGGCTCGCACCGTGGACCGGATCAGTGGCGGCCGGCTCATCCTCGGCATCGGTTCGGGCTGGTTCGAGCGCGACTACGACGAGTACGGGTACGACTTCGGTACCGCGGGCAGCCGCCTGAACCTCCTCGAGGAATACCTGCCCCGTATCACCGGCCGGTTGGCGAAGCTCAACCCGCAGCCGGTGCGCGAGATCCCGGTTCTCATCGGCGGCGGCGGGGAGAAGAAGACGCTGCGACTGGTGGCCGAGTACGCCCACATCTGGCACAGCTTCGGCGAGCTGGACGTGTTCACCCACAAGAGCCAGGTGCTCGACGAGCACTGCGCGCGGGTGGGCACCGAAGCCGGCCGGATCGAGCGCTCGGTGGCCTGGCCGGGCACGGAGCAGGCGCCGGACTACCTGAAGGCCGGGGCCACCCTGTTCACGGTCGGCATCACCGGCCCGGACTACGACCTCACCCAGGTTCGCGAGGCGATTGCCTGGCGCGACGAGATCAACCCGGAACCGGTCAGCGGAATCGCCTGACCACCGGTACAGCAATCGGGCCCGGTCTGCCATGGCAGACCGGGCCCGAGAGGTTTCGTAGGCCGAGCGGATCGGGTCACCGACCCGTGTTCACCGATCCGTTCACCGATGGACTCAGTTCACTGTCGGGAGCGGCGGCTCCGGCGTCCACCGTGTGGTTCCCGGGGCGGCGGCCAGCGTGTTGACCAGGTCGACGCCGGCGATGATCAGCGTCGGTCCACCCACGACGAGCGTGCCGATGACGCCACCGAGAGCGGCACCGGTGATCACACCGGCTGGAATGCCGACGCCGGTCGGCAGAGTGGCGACCAACCCGATAACCGCGCCGAGTCCGGTGCCGATCAAGCCGCCGATGGCGGTGGCGACACCCAATTGCGAGGTGAAGTTGTCCTGGGCCGCTAGGTTCTCCTGCGGTGATGCCACCGGCTGCGCGGCGGGCCGGGCCGCGGCGACATCCTTCACCGCCGTCAGCTCGAGTACCCGGCTCTCGTCCCGCACCGCGTGCGGGAGCGGGTACTCGGTGGCTCCCTCGCGCACCGCGAGCGGCAACGCCACCACGGTGGCGCCGGAATTGTCCAGGATCTCGACCGTTTCGCCGTCGATCTCGAAGGTGCCGTTGGTGAGAGTGGTGACCACTCTGTTACCGATGAGCTCGGCGCGGTAACCGATCTCGGGGGTCGCGGGTTCCGCGTGCACGACTGCTGCGCCCACGGTGGTAGTGGCGAGCAGCGGCACTACCGCCGCAACGATCTTGCGGATCATCATGAGGTCTCGTGTCCGATCTTCATCACGGTGTTGCCAGTGGAATAACCAGCCAGAACTGTCGCGCAGCTGTTCGCCGCCGGGCATGAACACTGCCGCCCGGCGGTTTCGAACTGCTTCGACGTTACGCGGCTGGTACCCGAAAGACATAAAAACCGTACGAAAAATTCCCCAAACCGGTTTGAATATAGGATGATTCGGGTATTTATAAAGTTTTGCTATAGCAGGGGAAGTGGGGGCGCCCTCGCGAATCGCCGTCTCGTCGGGGCCCGGCACATCGGCAGCTACCTGCATTGATGCGCACTTGGTAATGTATTTCAGTGCGTAGTTACAGGTGACCGTTTCGTGCAGAGCAATCGCTTCGAGAAAAGAGGGAACACCGATGACAACGGCACACGATCAGCATACCGACCACACGCATGTGCACGGGCCGGACTGCGGTCATGTCGCGGTCCCGCACGGTGATCACGTCGACTATGTCCACGACGGACACCTGCACCGGGCCCACGAGGGGCACTTCGACGAGTGTGAAACCCACGGGCACACCGAGGTCGCCGCGCACGACCATGTCCACGGTGAGGGCTGCGGTCATGTCGCGGTTCCGCACGGTGATCACATCGACTACATCCACGACGGGCACCGGCACGCCGCCCACGACGGACACTACGACGAGCACTGACCGCCACGTTCGCGGCCGGGTGTCGGCGGGAGCGAGTGCGCGCCCGCCGGTCCCGGACCGTCGAGTTGCCGGAGGGTCTCGCCCCGCACACCCGGGATCGCGATCGACGGAGTCCGGTCCATCGGCACCTGAATCGAATTCGCGGGCGGCCTTTTCGGTTCACCCGGGCGCAGCCGGCCACGGCCGGCCCGGCCATGAGCGAACGGCGGTTTCGCCGATCTACCGCGGTTCTATCCCTGTCCCCATGACACCGACAGCGCCGACGCACAGCCGCGTCCGCACCGGGAAATAGCGGTGCGCCGGCCGCCTCGACCGATCCGCGTCGCCCGTCACGAGGGTGACAGCAACGCCACCACGTATTCGATCGATCGGTTGTCCTGCACGCAGGCATGACGCCCCGACTCCAGAAATCCCAGGGCGCGGAGCAGCCGCAGGCTGCGGGCGTTCCACGACTGGACCACCGCGCGCACCGCGGCCCCGGGGTGGTCCCGGCGAAGATCGGCGAGCACCGTCCGCCCGAAACCGGTCCCGTGGCCCCTGCCCACCCAGAGGGGATCCATCCCCACGCCGAGGTCGACCACACCGAACTCCGCGGCCAGACCGGGCACTCGCGCCTCGGCACCGGTGCAGTAGAAGCCCACCAGCCGACCATCCGCGGCGCCGGCCACTGCCAGATAGCCGCCGGTAGCGCCGGGGAGTTCGGTGCCGGGGAGGTCGTAGACCCGCCACGGTCCGTCGTAACGCCACGCGGCGACACGACGCGCGTCGTCCGGGGTCCAGGGGCGTACGACCAGGCGGTCCGGCCAGTGTGCGGCTGCGGTCACCAGGGGCGCAGCACGATCTCGGTGGGATGGGCGTCGCGCGGGGTGTCGATCGCGGACCGGATGGCGCGCGCGACCGTCTCCGGGCGCAGGAACTGATCGGGTTTGTAGGCCCGGCCCTCTGCGGCGATGATCGCGCGCTGCATATCGGTATCGATCCGGCCCGGATGAACCGAGGTCACCCGCAGTGCCGGTTCCTCGAGCCGCAGCGCGTCGCCGAACGCCCGCAGCCCGAACTTGCTGGCCGCGTACGACGCCCAGCCGGCGTTGGCACGCAGACCCGCCCCCGAATTGACGAGCACCACATGGCCGTTCGCCGCCCGCAGGGCCGGCAGCAGCAGGCGGGTCAGTTCCGCGACGGCGATCAGGTTCGCCTCGAGCGTTTCGCGCCACTGCCGCACCGAGGATTCCGCGATGGTGCCCAGATCGGCGATCCCCGCATTGTGGACCAGTACGTCCAGCCGGTCGATCGACTCCGTCGCGGCCGCCACTGCCGCGTAATCGGTGAGCTCCACCGGCCACCCCTCGGCTCCGGGGAGTGCGGCCAGGATCGATTCCAGCCCGGCCGGGGTGCGCGCGCCCAGCAGCAGTCGGTGGTCCGGCGCCAGCTCCCGGGCGACCGCCGCCCCCAGTCCACGTCCGGCGCCGGTGATCAGTGCCACTCGCCGCTCGCCGGGTGCGCGGTCGGCTTCCTGCTGCATATCGCCACTCCTCGTCTCGTCGCCCCGCCGGTCCGCTGCGCGCCGGGCGGTCCGCCGGACAGCGTGCCACACCCCAGCGCGGCCGCGGGCGCGGCGCGAGGACCGGCAAGTTCGTGTAGCGCGGACGAAATATGGCGCACACTGGACCGAAACCGTGACTCGGTAGATATTGCGAGCACACGTACCGATGAAGCGTGTGACCGGTCCGAACCAGCAAGATATAGAGATGGCACACCCAGGTTTCACTCCCACGCAGCTCGCCGCCCGCGCGGCCTATCTGCTGCGCGGCAACGATTTGGGAACCATGACCAGCGCCGCGCCCCGCCTGTATCCGCACATGTGGAGCTGGGACGCGGCCTTCGTGGCGGTGGGACTGGCGCCGTTGAGCGTGGAACGCGCGGTGATCGAACTCGACACCCTGCTCTCGGCGCAGTGGAAGAACGGCATGATCCCCCATATCGTCTTCGCCAACGGGGTGGACGGCTACTTCCCCGGCCCGGCCCGCTGGGAATGCCGGCTGCTGGCCGCCAACGCGCCCGCCGGCCCGGACACCTCCGGGATCACCCAGCCGCCGGTCCATGCCATCGCTGTACAGCGGATCCTGGACCACTCGCGCCGGCACGGCCGAAGCACGCGCGCGGTGGCCGAAGAATTCCTCAACCGGCGCTGGGTCGATCTGGTGCGCTGGCATCGCTGGCTGGCCTACGCCCGCGACCCGCTGGGCAGCGGGCGCATCACGCTCTACCACGGGTGGGAATCGGGAATGGACAACTCCCCGCGCTGGGACCGGGCCTATGCGCACGTGGTGCCCGGTGACCTGCCGCCCTATCGGCGCGAGGACGTCCTCGTCGTCGCCGACCCCACCCAGCGGCCCACCGACCGTGAGTACGACCGCTATCTGTGGCTGGTGGAGCAGATGCGCCGCGCCCGCTACGACGACGACGCCCTCAGTTCGACGATGGACTTCGCGGTCGAGGATGTGTTCGTGACCGCGATCTTCGCTCTGGCCTGCGAGGTCCTCGGCCAGATCGGCGAGGAGTACCACCAGGCCAAGTCGGATGTCCGGGAGCTCTTCGGCTGGGCCGACCGGTTCCGTGCCGGGGTGATCGCGACCACCGACGCCCGTACCGGTGCGGCCCGGGACTACGACACCCGCCTGCAGCGCTGGATCGCCACCGAGACGCTGGCCATGTTCGCGCCGCTGATCAGCGGCGGCCTGCCCCGGGCCACCGAACGCAACCTGCTGCGACTGTTCGAGGGGCCGCGCTTCTGCGGCCACCCCGACCTGCGCTATGCGCTACCGCCCTCCACTTCACCGGTCTCGAAGGATTTCCGGCCCCGCGAATACTGGCGCGGGCCGGTCTGGCCGGTGATGAGCTGGCTGTTCTCCTGGGTGTTCGCCCACCGCGGCTGGGCGGAACGTTCCTTCATGCTGCGGGCCGAAGCCCTGCGCCAGGCCAGCGACGGCAGCTTCGCCGAGTACTACGAGCCGTTCACCGGGAAACCGCTGGGCAGTATGCAGCAGTCGTGGACGGCCGCGTCGGTACTGGACTGGCTGGGTTGACCGGTTCAGACCGCCTGCGAGCCGGCCGCCGGTTCGCACAGGTCCTTGAGCGAGCAACCGCCACAGGACCCACCGCAACCCCCGGCAGGTTCGGGCGGCGGCGCGACGGCCTCGGCCGCCCGGGCGCCCGCGGTCGCCCCCGCACCCAGGGTGAACAGCGCGATGACCAGGACACCCACCGCCACCAGCACCCCGGTGAATCCGCCGGCGGCCATGACCACCAGGCCGCCCGCGGACAGCAGCGCGGCAGAGATGATCAATGTGGGCGCGGCCACCCGGTTGGCGGCCCGGAAGGCGGTCTCGTCACGCAGCGCGGCCTCGGTGTGAACCCCGATATACCGGTTGCCGGGCAGACGGCCGATGAGGCCGAGCACACCCGTCGCCAGGGCCACCACGGCCAGGACGAACAGGAGAATCGCGACAACGAACACCCCGTGAGCCTAGCTGTGTTAATTGGCCCCGCCTGCGGCGGGGCGGGGTTGCGGCCCCCTGGTGTCTCGCCGTTTCGGCCTCGAGACTTGGGCTTCGCGCGGGCGCTTTCGAGGCCGAAACGGC
>NZ_JBEXLL010000024.1:0-78178 GCF_040609955.1 Nocardia sp. NPDC004568 | reverse complement strand
CCCGGCGGCGCCGGGGGTCTGCGGACACTGCGTGGTGGGTCAGTTCTCGCGCAGGGGGCGCCCCTGCGGATCCTGCACGCTGCCGGTGAGCATCATGATGCCGTCGATCAGCGGCCAGATACCACCGAAACCACAGGTGAGCCAGGTGACCGCGATCTGGGCGATCGCGATACCGGTATCGCCGATGTAGAACCGTCCCGCACCGAACGCGCCCAGGAAGATCTGCAGCAGACCCGCGGTCAGTTTCTGCTTGTCCGAGTACGGGACACCGTTCATATCCCGGCCGTAGGGCGCCTCGGGGTCCATCGGGTTGTACCCGCCGGGACCCATCGGCGGGCCGTAACCGGCCGGCGGCTGGCCGTAACCGGGAGGCGCCCCGTACTGGCCGCCCTGGGGCGGATACGGCTGCGGCTGCGACGGATAGGACTGGTAGGGCTGCGGCTGCGGCTGGGACGGGTAGCCCGGCGCACCGGGCGATTTGCTCAGGTCCGGCCCGGTTCCGGGTGGGCCGTACTGCGGTCCGCCCTGCTGGTAGGGATCGGTCATCGTTCCTCCTCGATCGGTGCCCCCGGCAGCGGAAGACAACCTGGTGTCGCCTCCCCTCCGCCACGATGCTGCCAGACGCCCGCACCGCCCGCCGAACGGAGTCCTATTTATTTCGCGGGGCGGCGGATTCGGCCGCTTCGCCGTCCTTCTCCGCCGCCGGATCATCGGATGACCCGGTCGCGGTCGCCGCCGACTCCACCGTCGCCGAACCGGACTTCGCCGCTACCGCACCGGAGTCCGCGGCACCCGATTCGTTCCGCACGGGTTCGCCGGGCGCTCCCGGCCCGGAAGACGATGCGGCGCCGGGGGTTCCGGTGTCCGCGCCCTCGTCGGCGCCCTCGGCCGCCGCACCGGCGGGGTCCTCGCTCGGCGTGCCCGTGGACTCCTCGCTCGCCGCGCCGGCGGGGTCCTCGCTCGCCACGTCTGTGGGATCCTCGTCCGCCTCGTCGGTGGGATCCTCGTCCGCCTCGTCGGTGGGATCCTCGTCCGCCTCGTCGGTGGGATCCTCGTCCGCCTCGTCGGTGGGTTCCGCGGCCGCCACCCCCGCCGCGCCGGCCGCACCCGCCGCACGCAACGCGCCCAGCTGCCACGGCCACGGCCGGGGGGCCGCGTCCGGGCTCAGCTGCTCGGGGGTTTCACGCCCCTTGGTCGCGAACAGGACATAGGCGACCGCGGCGAGGAACACCAGACCCGAAGTGAACGAGTTGATCCGGATACCCGCGATCTGCGTGGCCTCGTCGTCACGCATCAGTTCGACGAAGAACCGGCCGAAGCAGTAACCGGCCACGTAGAGGGCGAACAACCGGCCGTGACCGATCCGGAAACGCCGGTCGATCAGTACCAGCGCGACCACCACCAGCACGTTCCAGATCAGCTCGTAGAGAAAGGTGGGGTGCACGATCGAATGCACCTCGCCGGAGGAGACCCCGTTCATCATGTCGAGCCGGCCCGAGTCGTCGAACCGGAGGTAGATCTCCAGGCCCCACGGCAGATCGGTCTCCCGGCCGTAGAGTTCCTGGTTGAAGTAGTTGCCGAGCCGCCCGATGGCCTGTGCCAGCAGAATCGCGGGGGCGACGGCGTCACCGAGCGCGGGCAGCGGGATCTTGTAGATGCGGCAGGCGATCCAGGCACCGATGGCGCCGAAGAAGACAGCGCCCCAGATGCCGAGCCCACCCTGATAGATCTTGAGCGCGTCCATCGGGTTGCCGTCGGCGCCGAAGTACTTCTGCCAGTCGGTGGCGACGTGGTAGAGGCGTCCGCCGACGAGCCCGAACGGGACGGCGAAGACCGCGACGTCCAGCACGGTACCGGCTTCGCCGCCGCGGGCCTGCCAGCGTTTCTCGCCCCACCAGATGGCGACGATGATGCCGATGATGATGCAGATCGCATACGCCCGCAGGGGGAACGGCCCGATCTCCCAGACGCCCTGCGGCGGACTGGGCAGGTAGGCCAGCAGATCTGCGGCGTGCGGTACGGCGCCGCCGGTGGTCCCGGCGGTCGCGACGGTATCCGGTGCGGCGATAACGGTCACGGGGCCACCGTAGTCGAGCCGGTTATCCGAGCGAGTACGGGCTCCACCCGTGTGTCACGAGCGGCGCCCGGCTCAGGACGCGACAGCCGCCGCCCGCACGCCGCCGGCCAGCTCGCCGGTGAGGGCGCGAACCGCGTCCAGACCCTGCGCCGCCGCCGATACGAGCGCGGACCCGACGATCACGCCGTCGGCGTACGCGGCGATCTCCGCGGCCTGGGCGCCCGAGCGCACTCCCAGGCCCACACCGATCGGAATCTCGCTGTGCTCACGGATCCGGGCGCACAGCGCCGGCGCCATGGTCGAGACGGCGTCCCGGGCGCCGGTGACACCCATGGTGGACGCGGCGTAGACGAAACCGGAGCTGGCCTCGAGGGTGGAGGCCAGCCGCTCCTCGGTGGAGGACGGGGCGACCAGGAAGATCCGGTCGAGGTGATGGGCGTCGGAGGCGGCGAACCAGTCGCCGGCTTCCTCCGGGATCAGATTCGGGGTGATCAGCCCGGCACCGCCGGCCGCGGCCAGGTCGCGGGCGAACCGGTCCACACCGTATTTGAGCACCGGATTCCAGTAGGTCATCACCACGGCCTGCGCGCCCGCACTCGTCACGGCCTCGACCACGGAGAACACATCACGCACCCGGACCCCGCCGCGCAGCGCCTGATCGGCCGCGGCCTGGATGGTGGGCCCGTCCATCACCGGATCGGAATAGGCGACACCGACTTCGACGATATCGCAACCGGATTCGACCATCGCCCGCACGACCTGCCGCGATCCCGCGAGGTCCGGGTATCCGGCGGGCAGGTATCCGATGAGAGCGGCCCGGTTTTCGGCCCGGCAGGCGGCGAAGGTGGGGCCGAGTCGGGAATCGGAACTCACTGACCGTTCTCCTTGCCGGTGTCCGGATCGTCGAAGAGCCCGAACCAGCGGGCGGCGGTGTCCATATCCTTGTCACCGCGACCGGACAGGTTCACCAGGATGGTCGCGCCCTCACCGAGTTCGCGGCCGAGCTCGATCGCGCCGGCGACCGCGTGCGCCGATTCGATGGCCGGGATGATGCCCTCGGCGCGGCTCAGCAGCAGCAGGGCGTCCATCGCGGCGGTATCGGTGATCGGGAGGTACTCGGCGCGGCCGATGTCCTTCAGGAAGGCGTGCTCCGGGCCGACCCCGGGGTAGTCCAGCCCGGCGGAGATGGAATGCGAGTCGATGGTCTGACCGTCCTCGTCCTGCAGCAGGTACGAGTAGGCGCCCTGGAACGCGCCCGGGGAGCCGCCGGCGAACGTGGCCGCGTGCCGTCCGGTCTCCACACCGTCACCGGCGGCCTCGTATCCGATCAGCCGGACACCGGGGTCGTCGATGAAGGCGTGGAAGATGCCGATGGCGTTGGAGCCGCCGCCCACACAGGCGGTGACCGCGTCGGGCAGACGCCCGGTCAGCGACTGCACCTGGGCCCGGGCCTCGAGTCCGACGACCCGCTGGAAATCGCGGACCATCACCGGGAAGGGGTGGGGTCCGGCGGCGGTGCCGAAGCAGTAGTAGGTGTCGTCGGCGTTGGTGACCCAGTCGCGCAGCGCCTCGTTGATCGCGTCCTTGAGTGTCTGCGAGCCCAGGGTCACCGAGATGACCTCGGCGCCGAGCAAACGCATCCGGGCCACATTGAGCGCCTGTCGCGCGGTGTCGACGGCGCCCATGTAGACGATGCACTTCAGGCCCAGGAGCGCGCACGCGGTGGCGGTGGCGACACCGTGCTGTCCGGCGCCCGTCTCGGCGATGATCCGGGTCTTGCCCATCCGCTTGGCGAGCAGCGCCTGGCCGAGCACATTGTTGATCTTGTGTGAACCCGTGTGGTTCAGGTCCTCGCGTTTGAGCAGGATGCGCGCACCACCGGCGTGCTCGGCCAGGTTCACGCATTCGAAGACCGGCGACGGACGGCCGGTGTAGTCGCGCTGCAACCGGTCCAGTTCGGCGAGGAAGTCCGGGTCCAGCCGCGCCTTGTCGTATTCGGCGGTGACCTCCTCGATCACCGCCATCAGCGCCTCGGGCACATGCCGGCCACCGTAGACGCCGAAATGGCCGCCCGCATCGGGTTCGTGCTCGCTGCGCTGGGCCACCCCCCGGCTCGCGGCGGGCAGCGGCGCGCTGGTGGACGAGGGACCACCCGGGGCCATCATCGCCCCCGCCGGGCCGGTTTGGGGCAGGACGGGTGGGTGCCCGCGGTGACCAGTTCGGAGACCGCCGCGCGAGGGTCGCCGCTCGTGACCAGACCCTCGCCGACCAGTACCGCGTCGGCGCCCGCACCGGCGTAGGCGAGCAGATCGGCGGTACCGCGGACTCCGGATTCGGCGATCCGGATGACCTCGGTGGGCAGGCCCGGCGCGATCCGGGAGAAGCAGTCCCGATCGACCTCCAGGGTTTTGAGATTCCGGGCATTGACGCCGATGACCGTGGCACCCGCGGTGAGCGCCCGATCGGCCTCCTCCTCGGTGTGCACCTCGACCAGCGCGGTCATCCCGAGCGATTCGGTGCGGTCGATGAGCGAGGCCAGGGTGTCCTGCTCCAGCGCCGCGACGATCAGCAGGATCACA
This sequence comes from Nocardia sp. NPDC004568, assembly GCF_040609955.1. Lineage (NCBI taxonomy): Bacteria > Bacillati > Actinomycetota > Actinomycetes > Mycobacteriales > Nocardiaceae > Nocardia > Nocardia sp. NPDC004568. The sequence goes on along the minus strand of NZ_JBEXLL010000024.1, from coordinate 73,522 downwards.
TCGGCGCCGTGGGCGCGGGCCTCGTGGATCTGGTACGGGCCGACGACGAAATCCTTGCGGAGGACCGGAATGTTCACCGTGGCGCGTACCGCGTCCAGGTCGTCCAGCGATCCGTGGAAACGGCGGCCCTCGGTGAGCACGCTGATCACCCGGGCGCCACCGTCCTCGTAGGCCTTGGCGAGGCTGGCCGGATCGATGATCTCGGCGAGTGCCCCCTTGGAGGGACTGGCCCGCTTCACCTCGGCGATCACGCCGATACCGTCTTCGAGAAGGGCGGCCTTCGCATCGAGCGGCGGGGCCGCGGCGGCGGCCGCTGCCTTCACCGCCGGGAAGTCCAGCACCGCTTCCCGAGCGGCTACATCCGAGCGGACCCCGTCGAGAATCGAGTCGAGTACCGTCATCTGGCTCGAATCCTTTCTGGGGAGACGCGAGTTACTGCCTGCAGGATTCCCCCAGGCGATGTCTCACCGATGCTGAACAAGAGTAAATGGAAGCGCGCGGCGCCGTGACGCCGGGGGCGGATCACACCGCCCCGGCCGACCTGCTAGGGGGCGTCGCCGGATTCCTTCGAATCCGCTTTTCCGGCCGTACCGGGCCGGTTCTCGCCGCCTCCGGCCGCACCGGAAATGTTTCCCGAAGACTCGGAATGGGTATCGCGCGTGTCCGGTGTGTCGCCCGGCGCCGCCGACTCCGCGTCCGCGGAATCGGTCGGGTCGGCGCCGGCGTCCAGGGCATCCCACAGCACCCGTTCCGGCAGCGGCCCCCCGGCCGTCTCCTCCTGGACCGCTCGCGTCGCCGCCGCCTTACGGGTGGCGGGGGCGTCGTACTTGCCGGAGAGCTGCTTCGTACCGGCCGGCATCCGGGCCAGCAGCAACCCGGCGCCGAATGCGGCCACCGCCCCGGCCAGCGCGAGCACGGCCGCGCCCGGCGTCGTCACCAGCTCCTGGACCTGCGCCCGGCCGGGCAGCTCGGCCAGCGCCGCCGACCGCTGCTCGGTCGCCCCGGACCCGGTGAGCAGCGCCAGCGCCGGAACGGCGGTCACCGCGGCGATCAACGCCACCAGGACCCCCACCAGCCGGCGCACCCAGCCGCGGGTGGCCACCACAGCGGCGATCGCGGCGAGCAGCACGAGCGCCAGCGGAGTCAGCGCGCCGAACCAGGTGCCGCCGACGAGTTCGTCGGTCCGGGGTTCGGTGAGCCCGTCCGCCGACGTGACGGTGACCCAGGTGAGTCGCGAGGACCCCCACAGCGCGGCCGCGGCCACGGCGAGCAACCCGATCGCGGGCACCGGATACCGGCTCCCCGGCGCGGGCCCGGCCGACACGGTGAGCGGTTCCTCGTCGCCCCAGTCGAGTGGCCGCGGGGTCGCGGCGGTGCCGGACCCGTCCGGGGCCGCGCCGCGCGTATCTTCGGATTCCGGGCCGGCGGCCGGATCGCCGGCCCCCGTCATACGCCGCCCCCGGGCACCGAGGCGGCGGATTCCCGATCCCCGTCCCGGCGCGGGCCGGCCTCGGTCCCCTCGTCGAAGGCGCGCACCGTTTCGGCGGCGGCGACGGCGCGCAGTACGGCCATCGCCTTGTTGCGGGATTCGGTGTCCTCGTACTCGGCCTCGGAGTCGGCCACCACCCCGGCGCCCGCCTGCACATAGGCGGTCCCGTCCTTGAGCAGGGCGGTCCGGATGGCGATGGCGGTATCGGCGTCGCCGGCGAAATCGAGGTAGCCGACCACCCCGCCGTACACCCCACGCCGGGTGGGCTCGAGTTCCTCGATCAGCTGCATGGCACGGACCTTGGGCGCCCCGGAGAGCGTGCCCGCCGGGAAACACGCGCGCACCGCGTCCAGGGCGATCTTGCCCGGGGCGAGCCGCCCGGTGACCGTGGAGACCAGATGCATCACATGGCTGTACCGCTCGACGTGCCGGTATTCGGTGACCCGCACCGTCCCCGGGACACACACCCGGCCCAGATCGTTACGCCCGAGATCGACGAGCATGAGATGTTCGGCGTTCTCCTTCTCGTCGGCCAGCAGGCCCTTCTCGAGCAGCAGATCGTCCTCCTCGGTGGCGCCGCGCCACCGGGTACCCGCGATCGGATGTGTGGTGGCGACACCGTCCTGCACCGCCACCAGCGCCTCCGGGCTGGACCCGACGATGGAGAACGCGGTGTTGCCGTCACCGTCCGGGATGTGCAGCAGGAACATGTAGGGGCTCGGGTTGGCCGCGCGCAGCATCCGGTACAGATCGATCGGCGCGCCGCCGTAGTCCATCTCGAAGCGCTGCGACAGCACCACCTGGAACGCCTCACCGGCCTCGATCTCGGAGACCAGGCGACGCACGCCGGCACCGAACTCGTCCGGCGTACGGGCCCGCCGGAACTGCGGCTCGGGCTGATCGAACACCGAGACCGTGGAGGGGGCGGGCGCGCCGAGCGCGGCGGTCATCCGGTCCAGCCGGGCGACGGCGTCGTCGTAGGCCGCGTGGACGTTCTCCGAGGTGCCGTTCCAGTTCACCGCGTTGGCGATCAGGGTGATCGCGCCCTCGTGGTGGTCGAACGCGGCCAGGTCCGTGGCCAGCAGGAGGACCATCTCCGGTAGCCGCAGATCGTCGAGCGCGTGCTCGGGCAGCCGCTCCATACGGCGCACCGCGTCGTAGCCGAGATAACCGACCATTCCGCCGGTCAGCGGCGGCAACCCGGGTAGCCGCTCGGTACGCAGCAGTTCCAGGGTCTCGCGCAGCGCCTCGAGCGGATCGCCGCCCGAGGGCGCGCCCGCCGGGGTCGCGCCGAGCCAGGTGGCGGCGCCGTCCACGGCGGTGAGCGCGGAGGGGCTCCCCGCGCCGATGAACGACCAGCGTGACCACGATCGGCCGTTCTCCGCGGATTCGAACAGGAAGGTCCCCGCTCGGTCACCGGCCAGCTTGCGGTAGGCCGACAGCGGAGTCTCCGAATCCGCCAGCACCTTCCGGGTCACGGGGACGACCCGGTGTTCGGCGGCGAGTTCGAGGAACTGCTCGCGGGAGGTAGTCGCGGGAGTGGGCGCGCCGTGCATTCGCCCTATCATTCCAGTTCCGCTCGAAGGCCTCGCGACGCACCCCGCACGATGCGCCGTCGCAGGTACTGTCCGGGTATGAAGATCGGCTCGCCCGCCCCCTCGTTCGAACTCCCGGATCAGAGCGGCACGCTCCGCTCCCTGGACTCCCTGCTGGCCGACGGGCCACTCGCCCTGTTCTTCTACCCCGCCGCGAACACACCCGTGTGCACCGCCGAAGCCTGCCATTTCCGTGATCTCACCGCCGAATTCGCCGCGCTCGGCGCGAGTTGCGCCGGGATCAGCGCCGACGCGGTGGATGTGCAGGCCGGGTTCGCGGGAGCGCACCGACTGGAATATCCGCTGCTCTCCGACGCCGACGGCACGGTCGCCGAGCAATACGGAGTCAAACGCGGCCTGCTGGGCACATGGATGCCGGTGAAACGGCATACCTTCGTGATCGGCACCGATCGCCGCGTCCTGACCGTGATCAGCAGTGAACTGCGCGCCAGTGTGCACGCGGACAAGGCGCTGGAATTCCTCCGCGACCGCGCCGACGCCTGATCCACCGCGGGGCCCGCGGGTGCCCTGTGAATGAACTCACCTTCGTTTCCGAGATGCCACACGACCGAGCGAAGTCGTGGCAAACTCTCCATAGCCGAGCGACCACTGCCGCAATCGTCGCCGGGGTGGAGAGAAGGCGGACAAGTGACGGATTGGCTCAACCCGGTCGAAGGACGCGCCTGGCGCGCGGTGGTCGCACTGTTGAACCGCCTGCCGGGGGCTCTGGACACCGACCTGCAGCGAGAATCCGGTGTCACCCATTTCGAGTACTGGGTGCTCACGCTGCTGTCGGAGGCGCCGGACCGGCGGCTGCAGATGAGCGAACTGGCCCAAAGAGCTAACTCATCGCTATCGCGGCTGTCCCATGTGGTGTCGAAGCTCGAGCGCATGGGGTGGGCGACCCGCACGGCCGCCACCGGACGGCGCGGGGTGGTGGCCCTGCTCACCGCGGAGGGCCACCAGAAAGTGGTGGAGGCCGCACCCGGCTATATGGACGTGGTGCGCCGGCTGGTGTTCGAAGGCCTGGACGCCGAGCAGACCGCGGCCCTGGCCGGCCTGGGCGAAACCCTCACCACCCACCTGGAAACGGTACTCGGGCGATCCGGCCGGCCCACCGCCTCGGATTCGCGGCGCTGACCTACCGCCTACTCTCCGGCCAGCAGGACGTCGCTGTCGAAGCACGTATGCGTACCGGTATGGCAGGCCGCGCCCTCCTGGTCGACGATCAGCAGCACGGTGTCGCCGTCACAGTCCAGCCGCACCTCGTGGACGTACTGGGTGTGCCCGGAGGTTTCGCCCTTCACCCAGTACTGCTGCCGCGACCGCGAATAGTAGGTGGCCCGGCGGGTGGCCAGGGTGCGGGCCAGGGCATTGTCGTCCATCCAGGCCATCATCAGGACCTCGCCGGTGGCGCGCTCCTGTGCGATCGCGGCCACCAGCCCGGCCTCGTTGCGTTTGAGCCGGGCCGCGATCGCCGGATCGAGGATCTGATCCATCACCGCACCACCAGGTCCGCCGCGCGCATGGCGTCCTTGACCTGCGGAATGGTGAGGTCACCGAAGTGGAACACACTCGCGGCCAGTACGGCGTCGGCACCGGCGTGCACGGCCGGGGCGAAATGCTCCACCGCGCCCGCCCCACCCGAGGCGATGACCGGGATCGAGACCGCGGCCCGGACCGCGCCGATCATGCGCAGGTCGAAACCGGCTTTGGTGCCGTCGGCGTCCATCGAATTGAGCAGGATCTCCCCCACTCCGAGTTCGGCGCCGCGGATCGCCCATTCGACCGCGTCGATACCGGTGCCGCGGCGCCCGCCGTGCGTGGTGACCTCCCAGCCAGAGGGCGTGGGCGGCTCCCCGCCGGGCACGGTCCGGGCGTCCACCGACAGCACGATGCACTGCGACCCGAATCGCTGCGACATCTCGTGCAGCACCTCGGGTCGTGCGATGGCGGCGGTATTGACCGAGACCTTGTCGGCTCCCGCGCGCAGCAGCCGGTCCACGTCCTCGACGGTGCGGACCCCGCCGCCGACGGTGAGCGGGATGAAGATCTGCTCGGCGGTCCGGGTCACCACATCGAGCATGGTGCCGCGGTCGCCGCTGGAGGCGGTGACGTCGAGGAAGGTGAGTTCGTCGGCACCCTGGGCGTCGTAGGCCGCCGCGAGTTCCACCGGGTCACCGGCATCGCGCAGGTTCTGGAAGTTCACGCCCTTGACCACCCGCCCGGAATCGACGTCCAGGCACGGGATCACACGAGTCGCAAGAGTCACAGGTTTCCCTCCCCACCACGCGGGCCGGCCGTATCCACCCGGTCGAACACGGGGGTGTACCCGCTGCCCCGGGTCGCGGCGATCATATCCAGCAGTTCGGCGTGCACACCCGGCGCGGCCGCCAGCACCGAACCGGATTCGATGGTCCAGTCCACGCCCTCGAGGTCGGTGACCACCCCACCCGCGCACCGCACCATGAGCGCGCCGGCCGCGTTGTCCCAGGGGTGGTGACCGAAGACGATCGCACCGCCGAGCGTGCCCTCGGCGGTGAAGGCCAGGTCGATTCCGGTGGAGCCGTGCATCCGCACCCGCGAGGACAGCGCGCTCAGCGCACCGAGCACCCGATGCCGGAACAGTCCGGGCACCCGGCCGGTGGATTCGATGTTGAAGGCGCCGAAACCGATCATCGCCTCGTCCAGCACGGCCGGGGCCAGCGGCGGCTGCGGTTTACCGTCGAGCAGGAGTGGCCCGCCCACGATCGCGGCGTAGCGGCGGCCCAGCGGCGGGAACCAGGCCAGGCCGAGGACCGGTTCCCCGTCGCGGACCAGCGCCAGCAGGGTCCCGGTGAGCGGATGCCCGTTCGAATAATTGAAGGTGCCGTCGATGGGGTCCAGGACCCAGGCGGTACCGCTGGTGAGCGCGGGACCGCCGAACTCCTCACCGTGCACCTCGATACCGGTCCGCTCGACGAGCCGCGCGGAGATGGTGCGTTCGAGTTCCAGGTCGAGTGCGGTGGCGAAGTCGCGCGACCCCTTGGCCACCGCGCTCGGCGCGCCCCGGCCCTCGAGGAACCGTGCGCTCACGCCGTCGAGGACCTCGGCGGCGGTCGCCAGCAGAGCGGCCAGTTCGCTGTCTGTCCCGGTCATCGCTTCAGGCCCCGATCATCGCGGTTCAACGGACGGCGGCCAGCGCCTCGGGGAGGGTGAACCGGCCCGCGTACAGAGCCTTGCCCACGATCGCCCCCTCCACACCGTCGTCCACCAGTTCGGCGATCGCGGTGAGGTCGGCCAGGGCCGACACCCCGCCCGAGGCGATCACCGGCGCGTCGGTGGCCATGCACACCTCACGCAGCAGGTCCAGGTTCGGGCCGGTGAGGGTGCCGTCCTTGGTGACATCGGTGACGACGTAGCGGGAGCAGCCGTCGCGTTCCAGGCGTTCCAGTACCTCCCACAGATCGCCGCCGTCGCTGACCCAGCCGCGGCCGCGGAGCCGGTACTCCCCGTCGATCTGCTGCACATCCAGCCCGACCGCGACCCGCTCGCCGTACTCCGCGATCGCCCGGGCGCACCACTGCGGATCCTCGAGCGCGGCGGTGCCGAGGTTGACCCGGGCGCAGCCGGTGGCCATCGCGGCCTTCAGCGACGCGTCGTCACGGATACCGCCGGACAGTTCGACGGCCACATCCAGTTCACCGACGACCGCCGCGAGTAGCTCCCGATTGGATCCGCGGCCGAACGCCGCGTCCAGGTCGACCAGATGGACCCATTCGGCGCCGGCCTCCTGCCACGCCAGGGCCGCGTCGCGGGGCGAACCGTAACTGGTTTCACTGCCCGCCGCGCCCTGTACCAGGCGCACGGCCTCTCCATTGGCGACATCGACAGCGGGCAGCAGCACAAGACTCACTCGGAACAGCCTAGTGGGTGCGGCCGGGCGCAACCCATCCGCAGTCGGCACCGGACAGCCCGGCATCGGACAACCGAACGGTAGCCCGGGGTTCGCCCGCCACCGGTGGACCGGCGCAACCCGGCCGACGGCCGCCCGTTAAGGTGACATCACCCACTGGGGCGGTCGAGGTGCCCGCTACACTCGTCCCGAACGCGTGAGTGGTCAAGGACGCGGCATGTCACGATTTCGAGAAGGTTCGGAGTAGGCGCCATCGATACCGGTCAGTTGATCGCGGATCACTACCGCCTGGTCGAGCAGATTGGTAGCGGCGGCACAGGCGTGGTCTGGCGTGCCGTCGACGAGCGTCTGCAGCGGTCGGTGGCGATCAAGCAGATCCACATCAAACCCAGTCTGCCGCCCGCGGAGCGCGATGTGCTCCGCCAGCGCGCGACCCGGGAAGCCCGCAACGCGGCCCGGTTCCAGCATCCGAATGCCATCGTGGTCTTCGACATCACCGAACACGGCGGCGATCCGTGCCTGGTGATGGAGTACATGAAATCGCGCAGTCTGGCGCAGGTGCTGTCGGCGCAGGGTCCGCTGCCGCTACCGCAGGTCGCCCGGATCGGCGAACAGGTGGCCTCGGCGCTCATCGCGGCGCATCAGGCCGGCATCGTGCACCGTGACGTGAAACCGGGCAATGTGCTGCTCGACGATCACGGCACGGTGAAGATCACCGATTTCGGCATCTCCCGCGCCACCGGCGACGTGACACTCACCGAAACCGGCCTGATCTGCGGCACCGCCGCCTATCTCGCGCCGGAGGTGGCACGCGGCTCCGATCCGACCCCGGCCGCGGACGTCTTCGCGCTGGGCGCCACGCTCTTCCACGCGCTGGAGGGCGAGCCGCCGTTCGGCTCCGGCAATCCGCTCAAGGTGCTCTACGCGGCGGCCAACGGTCAGGTCAGCGAACCGCAGAATGCCGGGCCCGCCACCGATTTCGTGCTGGACCTGCTCAGCTCCGATCCACGGGACCGGCCGACCATGCGCGAGGCCCGGGAGGCGCTGGCCCGGTTCGCGGGCTACGACGGCGCCGCCTCCGAGCACGCCGGCTTCGTCCCGGCCCGGGAAGCCTTCGATCGCAACGGCCACGACCGCAACGGCCACGGCGGCGCCGCGGTCAGCACCATGGAATCCCCGGCGCCCGGCCGGTACGGCCCGGCCGAGGACACTCCGCCGCGGCGCCGGCCGGCACCACGATCGGCGGCGCGCAACGGACAGGAATCCCGCCCCCCGCGCCGGCCGGCGAACCATCCGCCCACCAGCACCCAGCCGGTCGCGCGGAAATCCGGCGGCAACGGCGGGGTCAAACGCGCGGTGGTCATCGGTGGTATCGCCGGGGCCGCGGTCGTCGGCGGCGTGCTGTTCTTCAACTCCACCGATTCCGGCGACAGCGGTTCGGCGCAGGCGGACACCTCGACCAGCGCCACCGTCTCGGAGTCGCCCGACATCCCGGCCGCCAGCGGTCCGGCGCTCGGTTCCACGGTCAGCACCGGCTCGGTCGAATGGGTCCAGGCGGGCCAGCTGATCGAACAGTTCTATCTCGATCCCGCCGGTTCGTGGTCGCTGCTCACCCCCGCCGCGCAGCAGGTGTACGGCAGCCAGCAGGAGTTCCAGCAGTACTGGTCGACCCGCACGGTGGACAATTTCAGCCGGATCGAGGCGTACAAGGGCAACAACCCCGACGGTTCGGTGGATATGCGGGTGAACAACCTCAGTTATGGAGGCCAGACCCGTAATCCGACCCTGCGGATCATCAGTTCCGGCGGCGGCCTGCTGATCGACAGCGATACCCGCTGACCGTCGGCCGGCTCCGGGGACGCCGGGGGCCGGCCGGGTTACGGTGTGCGGCATGGATATCCGGGGGATGCTCGCCGCCGAGCGCGCCGAAATGACCGCTCTGCTGCGGGACCTGTCCGAGGCGGAGTGGGATGCGCCCACCCTGTGCACCGGCTGGCGGGTGCGGGAGCTGGTGGCGCATCTGCGCTACGACAGCATCCCGCTCACCGAGTACGCCGGGATCACGATACGCAACCGCTTCTCCATCGACGGTGTCAACAACGCCATGGCCGCGATCGGGACGCGGCGGACACCGGCGCAACTGCTGGCCGAGTTCGCCGCGGCCCCGGGATCGGTCTCACGCCGGTGGCCCCGCCTCGGCCTCGCCGATCTGCTCGTCCACCAACAGGACATCCGCCGTCCGCTCGGCCGGACCCGCGATATCCCCGCCGACCGGTTGCGCGCCGTGCTCGACCGGCCCGACCCGTTCGCCCGTCCCGGGCGGTATACGAAGGGGTTACAGTTCGCCGCGACAGATTTCGACTGGGTCAAAGGGTCCGGTCCTGCGGTGCGGGGCCGGGGCGAGGCGCTAGCGTTGGCGATGGTAGGCCGTCCGGTGGTCCTCGACGAACTCGAGGGCGAGGGGGTGGCGGAACTGCGTCGCCGCTGCAGCTGAACATCAGTTCGCTCCACCGATGGGAGACGCGAACATGACCGAGTCCGCGCTGTCCGCGATGGGCAGGATGGTCGGTGAATGGAAGACGACCACGAGCCTGTACCCCGATATCACCGGGCATACGTCGATCGAGTGGATGCCCGACGCCCGGTTCCTGGTGGTCCGCTACACGGTCCCGGATCCCGGGGTCAGCTGGACCTGGCTCGTCGGCGCCGACGACCTGTACCAGGAGCGGCTCATCATCCTGCACTACGACCAGTTCGGCGAGCACCGCGTCTACCAGGGTTCCTTCGACGGACCGCTGTGGCGGGTGTGGCGCGATGCGCCCGGGCACTCGCAGCGGTTCACCGGGAACCTGGACGAGACGGGGACCACATTCCGCGCCACCTGGGAGCGCTCGGACTCCGAACTGGATCCGCGCAGCTGGGAGCACCGGCTCGATTTCATCTACACGCGGATCTCCTGATCACCGACCACGCGGATATTCGGTGGTAGCGGCCCGTTAGGCTTGGAACCGCACCCTGTGCTGATGTACCCAGGCCGGAGACAAGGACCGAAACCACCATGACATCCCGTATCGAGCTCGCCCGCGTGGATCTGCGCGGTCGCACTCCCACGACCGCGCAACTGCGCACCGCGCTGCCGCGCGGTGGTGTCGATGTGGACTCGGTACTGCATCAGGTGCGCCCCGTGGTGGAGGCCGTCCGTGACCGCGGCGCGGCCGCGGCGCTGGAATTCGGGGCGAAATTCGACGGGGTCACCCCGGACGCGGTACGCGTGCCGGCGCAGCGGCTCGCCGCGGCGCTGGACGAGCTGGATCCGGCGGTACGCGCCGCGCTCGAGGTCGCGATCGAGCGCACCCGCGCGGTCCACGCCGACCAGCGGCGCACCGACACCACCACCGAGGTGGTTCCGGGTGGGACGGTGACCGAGCGCTGGGTTCCGGTGGAGCGGGTCGGGCTGTACGTGCCCGGTGGTAATGCGGTCTATCCGTCCAGTGTCGTGATGAACGTGGTGCCGGCCCAGACCGCCGGGGTGGAATCGCTGGTGGTGGCCTCGCCGCCGCAGCAGCGGTTCGGCGGGCTCCCGCATCCCACCGTCCTGGCCGCCGCCCGGCTGCTCGGCGTCGACGAGGTGTGGGCGGTCGGCGGGGCCCAGGCGGTGGCGCTGCTGTCCTACGGCGGGACCGATACCGACGGCACCGAGCTCCTGCCGGTCGATCTGATCACCGGTCCGGGCAATATCTATGTGACCGCCGCCAAACGGCTCTGCCGCGGCCTGGTCGGGATCGACGCCGAGGCCGGTCCCACCGAGATCGCCGTACTGGCCGACGCCACCGCCGATCCGGTGCACGTGGCCGCCGACCTGATCAGCCAGGCCGAGCACGATGTGCTCGCCGCCAGCGTGCTGGTCACCGACAGCCCGGAACTCGCCGACGCGGTGGACGCGGCGCTCACCGCGCAGCTGACGGTGGTGAAACATGCCGAGCGCGTCACCACCTCGCTCACCGGGACCCAATCGGGCACCGTGCTGGTCGACGATATCGAGCAGGGCCTGCGGGTGGTCAACGCCTACGCCGCCGAACACCTCGAGATCCAGACCGCCGACGCCGCCGCCGTGGCCGCGCGGGTACGCAGCGCGGGCGCGATCTTCGTCGGCCCCTACGCGCCGGTCAGTCTCGGCGACTACTGCGCCGGTTCCAACCACGTCCTGCCCACGGCCGGGTGCGCCCGGCATTCGTCCGGGCTCAGCGTGCAGACCTTCCTGCGCGGAATCCATGTGGTGGAGTACAGCGAAACGGCCCTGAAAGATGTGGCCGGACATGTGGTCGCGCTGGCCGACGCCGAGGACCTGCCCGCCCACGGCCAGGCCGTCCGCGCGCGTTTCGAGACGCTGTCGTGACCGCCGCCGACGCCGCGGCGACGCCCGCGACCACGATTCCCGGATCCGCCATCGGACTCGACGCGCTCCCGCTGCGGGAGAACCTGCGCGGCAAATCCCCCTACGGCGCACCGCAGCTCAGCGTGCCGGTACAGCTCAACACCAACGAGAATCCGCATCCGCCCAGTCGCGCGCTGATCGACGATGTGGCCGAGGCGGTCCGGGCCGCGGCCGCCGATCTGCACCGCTATCCGGATCGCGACGCGGTGGCGCTGCGGGCCGACCTCGCCGCCTACCTCACCCGGCAGACCGGGGTCGCGGTGGACGCGGCCAATGTGTGGGCGGCCAACGGGTCCAACGAGATCCTGCAGCAGCTGCTGCAGGCGTTCGGCGGGCCCGGCCGGCGGGCACTGGGTTTCGTGCCCTCCTATTCGATGCACCCGATCATCTCCGAGGGCATCGATACCGAATGGGTCGAGGCGAAGCGGGGTGCCGATTTCGCGATCGATATCGACGCCGCCCTCGCCGCCCTCGCCGAACGCCGGCCGGACGTGGTCTTCGTGACCAGCCCGAACAACCCCACCGGGCACAGTATCGCGCCCGCGGATCTGGCCCGGATCCTCGACGCGGCCCCGGGCATCGTGATCGTGGACGAGGCCTACGCTGAGTTCTCCGCCGCGCCCAGCGCCGTGGGCCTGATCGACCGATACCCGGCCAAGCTGGTGGTGAGCCGGACGATGAGCAAGGCGTTCGCATTCGCCGGCGGTCGCCTCGGCTACCTGGTCGCCGCGCCCGCGGTCGTCGACGCGCTGCTGCTGGTGCGGTTGCCCTACCACCTGTCGGTGGTCACCCAGGCCGCGGCGCGGGCCGCGCTGCGCCATGCCGACGAAACACTGGCGAGCGTCGCCGAACTGGCCGCGCAGCGCGACCGGGTCGCCCGGGCGCTCACGGAGATGGGGTACGAGGTGGTCCCCAGCGACGCGAACTTCCTGCTGTTCGGGAAGTTCGCGGATTCCGCGCGTGCCTGGCAGCACTACCTGGACGAAGGTGTGCTCATCCGCGATATCGGGATCGGCGGTTATCTGCGCGCCTCCATCGGACTGGCCGCCGAGAACGACGAATTCCTGCGGGTCAGCGCGAAATTGGCCGCCACCGAACCGACAGCGCACAGCTGAGCACCGAGACGGAAGTGAGTATGAACCGAACCGCGCGGGTGGAGCGCACCACCAAGGAATCCAGCATCGTGGTGGAACTGGACCTCGACGGCACCGGCAGGACCGATATCGCCACCGGGGTGCCGTTCTACGACCATATGCTGACCGCGCTCGGCACCCACGCCAGTTTCGACCTGACCGTGCGCGCCGACGGCGATATCGAGATCGAGGCGCACCACACCGTCGAGGACACCGCGATCGTCTTCGGACAGGCGCTCGGGCAGGCACTCGGCGACAAAAAGGGCATCCGCCGTTTCGGCGACGCCTACATCCCGATGGACGAGACCCTGGCGCACGCCGCCGTGGACGTCTCGGGACGGCCCTACTGTGTGCACACCGGCGAACCCGATCACCTGCTGCACGCTGTCATCCCGGGCGCGCCGGTCCGCGGCCGCAACGACGCCGGGGCGCCGTACTCCACGGTGCTCAACCGGCACGTCTTCGAATCGATCGCCCTCAATGCGCGGATCGCGTTGCACGTCCGGGTGCTCTACGGCCGCGACCAGCATCACGTGACCGAGGCCGAGTACAAGGCGGTGGCCCGCGCACTGCGCGCCGCCGTGGAACCCGATCCGCGTGTCCAGGGTGTGCCCTCGACGAAGGGAGCGCTCTGATGGAGCGATACCGCGAAACCGCCGCCGCGACCGCAGGGACGGCCCCCGAGGTGATCCCTGCGATGCCGGGCCACCACGGACCGCAGGCCTCGCCCGCGGAGGCAGTGCTGTGACCTCGGTGGTGCTGTTGGATTACGGGTCCGGCAATCTGCACTCGGCCGAGCGAGCGCTGGTCCGGGCGGGCGCACAGGTCGAGGTGACCGCCGATCCCGAGGCCGCGCTGGCCGCCGACGGTCTGGTGGTCCCCGGGGTCGGCGCCTTCGCGGCCTGTATGGCCGGTCTGCGCGAAGTACGGGGAGAGCGGATCATCGGGCAGCGGCTGGCCGGTGGGCGGCCGGTCCTGGGTATCTGTGTGGGAATGCAGATCCTGTTCGACCGCGGTGTGGAGTTCGGGGTGGAGACCGAGGGATGCGGGGAATGGCCCGGTACCGTCGACAAACTGGACGCACCGGTCCTGCCGCATATGGGCTGGAACACCGTCACCGCCCCGGCCGACAGCGTGCTCTTCGCGGGGATGGACCCCGCCACCCGCTTCTATTTCGTGCACACCTACGCCGCCCGCACCTGGGAGCTGCCCCCCGCTGAGCACCTCGCCGCCCCCGGACTGACCTGGTGCGAGTACGGCACCGGCCGGTTCCTGGCCGCAGTGGAGAACGGCGCGCTGTCGGCGACGCAGTTCCACCCGGAGAAGTCGGGGGACGCCGGGGCACAGCTACTGTCCAACTGGGTGAAATCGCTCTGATCCGCTGCCGGACGCTACGCCGCGCATTTGGCGTTCGGCGGCGGCGGGGGCGCGGCCACGACGCCGCGGGCGACATCGACCACGTAGTCCCGGTTGCCGTCGAGCGGTTCGGTGCCCAGTGCGAGCCGCTCCACCACACAACCCGCCTCGAACAGGGCCGGGCCGATATTGTGGCGGCCCGGTTCGACCGTTCCGTTCAGGGTGCGCCCGCTCACGATCGAATACATCGTGCTGGGTTTTCCGGCGAGCATCAACGCGGCCCGCATCTGGGTACTGGCCGCGAACGGCACCACCTCGTCGGCGGTTCCGTGGATGAGGAAGGCATGCCGGATACCCATCCGGCCGGCCTGTAGCGCCGGCGACCGTTCCGCATAGGCGAGCGGGCAGGTCAACGGGACACAGTTACCCGCGTCCCGCTGGATCTGTGCCTGCAGCGCGGGGTAATCCGCGGCGGGCCCGGCCCAGTGAGTGGCCAGATCGGACGGGCCGAACGTATCGACCCAGTAGTCGAACAGTCCGGCGGGGCCGTAGGCGGCGGCCAGGCCGGAGGTCATCGCGCCCTGACTCCAGCCCCACAGAATGGTGCGCGCGACGCCGGGATGTGAACCCTTGTACCACCGGGTCGCGGCGACCAGGTCCTGCCATCCGGCCCACAGATTCCACTCCCCCGTACGCCACTGGGCACTGCCCCGCATATCCATGGACAGGACCGGGGTCCCGGTACGCGCGGCGATGGCGGTGACGTACTCGGCGTACTGGGCGGACGAACCCTTGTGCCCGTGCGCCGCGACGATCAGCGCGTTCCCGGGCGCGCAGCCCTGCGGTTCGTACACCAGGCCGGTGGCCTGCTCGCCCTCGACCGGTATCGAGACCGGTCGGGTCTGGACCAAGCACGCCTGGGTGGCGCCGGCGGGCGCGGCGGCCGGCAGGGCCGCCGCCGACGTCGCCAACAGCACCCCGGCCAGGAAGCTCATCACGCGTCTGCTCATCCTTCGAATATTCCACGGCCCGGTATACATTCGCAGGAACCGCGCCGCGCGATGTCGGATCCTCCCGTTAGCATCCGGGCCATGTATTCGATCAGTACCGCGCAGCGCCGGGCACGGATCGGTGTCCGGCACCGGCTCGCCGGCGGCCACCGCGGCGCCACCCCGGCCGAGATCGTGCGGTCGCTCGTGGTGCTGCACGCCACCGACCCGGCCACTGTGCACCTGTCGGTGGCGGCACGCGGTCACGATCTCGGCCCCGCGCAGGTGGAGCGGGCACTGTACGAGGACCGGTCGCTGGTGCGCATGCTGGCCATGCGGCGCACCATGTTCGTGGCACCGGTCGACCTGGTCCCCGTACTGCACGCTGCCTGCGGCGCCGATCTGGCCGCCAAGCAGCGCCGGATCTATGCGCGGTATCTGGAACAGGCGGGTATCGGCGGGGGCGACGCGGCGTCGTGGCTCGGCGAGGTCGCCGACCGTACCCATCGGGCGCTGCTGGCCCGGGGCAGCGCGACCGGGGCCCAGCTGAGCAAGGATGTCCCCGAACTGCGCACACAGATCGATACGGCGCCGGAGAAATCGTATTCACGGCCGTCGAATATCACGAGCTGGGTACTGGTGCTGCTCGGTACCGAGGGCCGGATCGTGCGGGCCCGGCCGAATGGCGGCTGGTCGAGCAGCCAGTACTCCTGGGCGCCGGTGGAGTCCTGGTTGTCCGGGCCCCTGCGCGAATTCGGGATCGACGACGCGCGCATCGAATTGGTGCGGGCCTGGTTACGCGCGTTCGGTCCGGCGCCGATCGGCGATATCAAGTGGTGGACCGGGTGGACGCTGGGTCAGGTGCGCAAGGCGTTGGCCGGACTGGACACCGTGGAGGTCGAGTGGGAGGGCGGCACCGGACTGCTCCTGGCCGACGACCTCGAACCGGTGGCCGATCCGTCACCGTGGGCCGCGCTGCTGCCCGCGCTGGATCCGACTCCGATGGGCTGGCAGTCGCGCGCCTGGTATCTGGGCGAACATCGGTCACTGCTGTTCGACCGCAACGGCAATATCGGGCCGAGCATCTGGTGCGACGGCCGGATCGTCGGCGGCTGGGCCCAGCGCAAGGACGGTGAGATCGTGACCCGGCTCCTGGAGGATATCGGCGCGGACGCCACCACGCTGATCGACGCGGAGGCCGAACGGGCCGCCGGCTGGTTCGGTGAGATGCGCCCGATCCCGCGCTTCCGCACCCCGCTGGAGCGGGAACTCACCGCATGAGACCGGCCGCCCGGGCGAAGTAGATTGTCCGATATGCGAATTCGTTCCTTCCGAGAAACCGACCGTGACGCGTTGCGGCTGTTGTTCGCCCGCGCCGGGGCCGGTTCCCCGACCGAGAGTTTGTGGGGGCACCCGGAATCGGAAGCCGCGATCTACCTCGAGCCGTATATGGATCACGAGCCGGAGTCGCTGTTCCTCGCCGAGGAGGACGGGGTACTCGTCGGCTACCTCACCGGCTGCCTCGACGGCGAGAAATTTCCCGGGGAGGACGGCCGGATCGCGCAGGCCATCCGGGCGCACCGCCTGGTCCTGCGGCGTCGTCCGGCCGCGTTCTTCGCCCGCAGCGCCTTCGACGCGGCCGCCACGGCATTGCGCCGCTCTCCCACCGCCGGTGAGATCCACGATCCGCGCTGGCCGGCGCATCTGCACATCAATGTGGTGCCCTCGGCCCGGGGCACCGGCGCCGCGGCGGGCCTGATGGATCGCTGGTTCGAGCGGTTGACCGCGGCCGGTTCCTCGGGCTGCCATCTGCAGACCCTGGTGGAGAACACCAGGGCGGTGCGTTTCTTCGAACGGATGGGGTTCACCCCCTACGGCCCCACTCCACCGGTCCCCGGTCTGCGGTACCGGGGCGAGCGGGTCCATCAGCGCACCATGGTCCGCGACTGCTGATTCCGCGAGCGCGCTCCGTCACCCCGGTGGTGAGCCGCCGGAAACGGTGGACCAGCTACCGCTGGCCACGGCGGCGAGCTCGGTCCGGACAACATCGGCATCGCAGCGACGATGTTCTCGACCTGACGTGTGGTCTGTTCGGCGGCGTCGACGCGCCCGAGCGCGATTCGCCGTCGACGAGATGGCGGAAGAAGTACGGCATCGTGGTCGGGAACATCGGCCGCCGCTCGAATCCGCCGGCGACGGCGAGCAGTTCGCGGCGGCCGTGGCGGAAACGGCCCGCTTCGATGAGTGCGACCCCGTGCACCAGCGATGCATGCCAGGCGAACAGCACGTTCGGCGCCTGCGCGTTCACCCGGACGGCCAGCGCGCCGGAGGCGAGGATTCGGCTGTCCGGCCCGACAGCATCAGCAGCCGGCAGTGTGTCGCCTCGGTCAACGCCACCATCGGCGAGTTGCCGAGCAGCAGTGCGCTTTCCACAGCCTTCGCCGCGGACGCGAGCCCGGCCTCCAACCGCATCAGCAGGGCGAGTGCGTGCAGATGCTGGAGCTCCACCAGATGCCTGCCGTGGCCGGTATCCGCGACCCGGGACCCGCCGCGACCGCGGCATCCGCGCCGTTCATCCAGTGAATACTCGTTCCGGGAGGACAACTGTCGTGGTCGCTGATCGTGTTGTTCGCCGCGTGGGCGACCACGGCGTTCGGTGTCATGAGTCTGCTGCCGTCGTTCTATCGCGAGGCGGGTATCGACCCGGCCACGGCGGGACTACTCCTCGGGATCGCGGCCGCCGCCTGGCTGCCGGCCGCGGCGTTGTTCCCCGGATGGGTACGCCGCGCACCCACCCTGCTGCTCGTCGTCGCCACCGTGACCCCCGCGCTGGGATTACTGGGCCTGTCCCGGTATCCGCAGACGGTGCCGTGGCTGTGGGCCGCGGCGATCGGGGTGGGGCTGGGAACTCTGTCGCTCATCCTGAGCCTGATCTCGCTGTGCGCGCCAGACCCCGCCTCGGTGACGGTCCTGTCGGCGACGACCCACGGAATCGGTTACGCGCTGGCGGGTGTGGGCGTCGCGACGCAGAGCGCCCTGCACCTGTGGTCCGGATCCTGGGCACCGGTCACCTGGTTGCTGGCCGGTCTGTGCCTGCTGCAACTCCTCGCGGGTGCGGCCGTGCCGCGCCACCCGGAGGTGGTCACGCCTCGCCGCGGGCCGTGGCCGTCGCATGCGCGTCGAGGATCCGGGTGAGCAGACCGACGAGCGTGCGCCGCTCGGCCGCCGAGAGCGCGGTGAGCAGTTCGTCCTGCGCCCGGTCCAGCCGGCGGTCCAGTTCGTCGAGGTGCGCGCTGCCCGGTTCGGTGAGGGTGACGATATTGCGGCGGCGGTCCTCGGGATCGGCGGCCCGGACGGCGAAGCCGCGGGCGACCAGTTCGTTGAGGACCGCCACCATATCGCTGCGGTCGATACCGGTGCGCCGCCCGAGTTCGGCCTGACTGGCGGCGCCGGCCTCCCGCAGGGTGGTGAGTACGGCGTAGTGGTATCGCCGCGATCCGGTATCGGCCAGCGCCTGCTCGGTGGCGCGATCGGCGAGTAGCGCGGTCTGGTTGATCAGCCGGGTCGGCAGGGAACGCAGCCTGCCGGGGACATCCTCGTGCGCGATCTTCATATCCGGAATCTAGCAAGCAATTGTTGGCAACTCCCACAAAGCCGGATACTGTTGGCCATTCCAACATTGGTTACGCCAACAGAATTGGAAGGTCTCGCCATGCGAATCCGCTCCCGTCACCTGCTCCGCACCGTCCTGCCGGCCACCGCGCTCGACGCCGCCGGTCGCCGCGTCGCGACCGCCGCCCCTGCACGCGCGTTACGCGAACTCACCGACCGCGCCGAGATCACCGCCCTGGTGGATCGGTTGTCCCGGGCACTGGACGAGGGGGATTTCGACTGCTTCCGCACGATCTATACCGCCGACGCCACCGCGCGCACCCCGGGCGGGGAGGCCCGCGGCCGCGACGCTCTCACCGCGCAGGCGGCGCGAACGCACTGCTCCGACAGAGTGATCCAGCATTTCGTCAGCAATATCGCCATCGACCTGGCCGGGGACAGCGCGGAGGTCAGGGCGAACCTGCTCGCCGTCTTCGCTCCGGCCCCCACGGACAACGCATTACCGGGCCCCGGCTACACACTGGGCGAGGTCTACCGCTTCGCCGCGCGGCGAACCGCCGAGGGCTGGCGGCTGACCCGGGTGCATTCGATTCCGCTCTGGTCGGTCGGGACCCGGTTCTGAGCGCTGCGCGGCACCCGGTCGGGACCGGTCAGCGTGTCGCCCATGGCGCGGCGATCAGCGCCTCGGTATCCGCCTCCGAGATATCGATATCGAAAACCTCGCCGAGCACCTTCCCCAGTTCGGTGAGGTCCAGTTCCCGGGAATCACTCGTCCCGTCCGGATACTCGGTGGTCAGCGTGCGGCCGTCGAGTGTGTGATGGACACCGGGAAGGAACCGCTGCACGTACGGCCGCTGCGTGAACGGCGAGCGCGGTGAGGTGGAGACGAAATGGTTCCCCACCTCGTAGTCGATCCGGTACTGCGGTTCCAGCGTGAAGGTGTAGCGATCGACCCAGCCGGCCGAGGCGAACTGGTGCAGCACCCACTGGTCGCCACCCAGTTCGTCCCGGGTGCGTTCGAGCCGGAAGCGCCAGCCGCCGAGCAGGAACTCGTCCGGGCGTTCGACCAGCGGATAGGGTTCGGACGGCCCGGCTCCGAAACCCACATCGGCCAGCCACGCCCGGTCGTCGTCGGAGACGGTGATCCGCAGCAGCGCGTGGGTGGCCGGACGCAGCCCGCCCGATCCCATGGTGACGCGGCCGGACAGTCCGGTGACACCGAATCCGAAGCGCTCCAGCGCCGCCGCGAACAGGGTGACGTTCTCATAGCAGTACCCGCCGCGGCGCCGCCGGATCAGCTTGTCCCGCAATGCTTCCAGATCCAACGACACCGGCCGCCCCAGCACCGCCTCCAGGTTCTCGAACGGCACCGCGGTGGTGTGCGCGGCCACCAGCTCACGCAGCACGGACAGCGTCGGAGTACGCGGACCGGTGTATCCGATCCGCGTCAGATACGCGTCCAGGTCCAGTGCTGCGCCGTTCCAGTGATAGGCGGCATCGGCCGGTTTCGACATGTCATCCCTTTCGCCCTTTTACGCAACGAGCAACCGCGCGCATTCGCCGGATGTTCCGCGTCCACGCGAGCGCGCTGCCCACCGATCCCCACACCCCGGGTGATCGACGAACGGATCCGCCGGAGACGAGCCGCTCGGTTACATGTCGAGACCCAGATCCAGCACTCGGACCGAATGGGTCAGCGCGCCCACCGCCAGGAAATCGACACCGGTGCGCGCGTAGTCGGCGGCCATGTCGAGGGTGAGACCGCCGGAGGATTCCAGTTTCGTCTCCGGCGCCACGGCATTGCGGCGCTGGACCGCGGCCTGGGTCTGCCAGAGCGGGAAATTGTCGAGCAGGACCAGCTGTACCCGCTCGCCGAGGACGGCGTCGAGCTGGTCGAGATCGTCGACCTCGACCTCGCAGTCGATCTCCGGCGCGGCGGCGCGGACGGCACGCAGCGCCTCGACCACCGACCCCGCGGCGACGACGTGGTTGTCCTTGATCAGCGCGGCGTCGCCCAGGCCCATGCGATGGTTCACGCCCCCACCGGCGCGCACCGCGTACTTCTGCAGGGCGCGCAGACCGGGCAGCGTCTTGCGGCTGTCCCGGATCCGGCAGCCGGTGCCCTCGACCGCGTCCACCCAGTCGGCGGTGGCGCTGGCGATACCCGAGAGGTGACACATCAGGTTGAGCATGGTGCGTTCGGCGGTGAGCAGGCCGCGGGTCGGCGCCACCAACGCCAGCACCGTCTGCCCGGGCGTGATCCGGGTACCGTCGGCGACCCGCTCGATGACTTCGTAGCCGCCGGCGCCGATCACCTCGTCGAGCACCAGCAGTCCGATATCGATCCCGGCGACGGTGCCCGGCTGCCGGGCCACCACTGCCGCCTCGACCGCCGCGTCCGCCGGGACGGTGGCCGTGGTGGTGATATCGGGCCCGTAACGCAGATCCTCGTTCAGCGCGGTCCGGATGAGATCGCGAACTTCCTCGGGATCCAGACCGGAATCCACACTCATTGCCTTCTCCTCGTTCTCGGTGGCGACCACAGAGGTCATCCGAGCGCTCACGACGGTGCCGCCACGGGCGTCGGTTCGGTGATCACTCGCGGCGCGCCGTTCTTGTCCAGGCGCACCGCGATCGGCTGCGCCGAGCTCGGCGCCGGCCGCGGATGATCGGCGCGGGTGTGGCAGCCGCGGCTCTCGGTGCGCACTCGGGCCGCCAGCAACAACGCCCGCGCGGTGACGGTCAGCGCGGCGTCCTCGAAGCGGGCCACAGTGCCCGCGGGTGTCCCGGGCCGCGACACCGGTACCACGGCCGGTTCGTCGCCGGGCGCGGTGTCGAGCACCCGGGCCGCCCGGGCCAGCCCGGCGCCGTCGCGCACGACCGCGGCGTGCTCGGTCATCGCCTGCTGGAGCGCCGGTCGCGGAACCACCGGCCGCTCCTCGACCGGCCCGCCCGGCACCTGCGCCGGTTCGCCCACCCGCTCCAGCGCGGCCAGCCCGGCCCGCTCGCCCATCACCAGACCCTCGAGCAGGCTGTTGGAGGCCAGCCGGTTGGCGCCGTGCAGACCGGTCCGCGCGACCTCTCCGGCCGCGTAGAGCCCGCGCACGCAGGTGCGCCCGTGCAGATCGGTGACCACACCACCGCACTGGTAGTGCGCGGCGGGCGCCACGGGGATCAGATCGCTGCGCGGGTCGATACCCGCCGCACGGCAGGACATGGTGATCGTCGGGAACCGCCGGCCGAAATCCGGGACCTCCCGGGCGTCGAGGTACACATGGTCCTCGCCGAGCGAGCGCATCCGCGCCGCGATGGCCCGTGACACCACGTCCCGCGGCGCCAGATCACCGCGCGGATGGACCCCGGCGGTCACCGAGCCACCCCGCGCGTCCACCAGCCGCGCGCCCTCACCGCGCACCGCCTCACTGATCAGCGGCTGCCTGCCGAAACCGTCGGGCGTGTACAGGACCGTGGGATGGAACTGCACGAATTCCAGATCCGCCACCGCCGCACCGGCCCAGAGCGCCAGCGCGACGCCGTCGGCCGTCGCGCCGGCCGGGTTGGTGCTCAATGCGTACAGCTGCCCGAGACCACCGGTCGCGAGCAACACCGCCGGCGCGTGCACCAGGCCGAGGCCACGCTCGGAGACCGCGAGAACCCCCTGGACACCGGACGCGCCGGTGATCACCTCCAGCACCGCGGTGCCGAACAGCACCGGCAGCCCGGCCGCCGACAGCGCCCGCTGCACTTCCGCGCCGGTGGCGTCGCCGCCGGCATGGATGATGCGGCGGGTGCTGTGCCCGCCCTCCCTGGTCCGCGACACCTGCCCGTCCCGGCCGAGGTCGAACACCGCGCCCAGATCGGTGAGGGCCGCCACCGCGTCCGGGCCGCCGGCGACGATGGAACGCACCGCCTCGGGATCGCACAGCCCGCCGCCGGCGGCGAGGGTATCGGCGACATGGGAGTCCACCGAATCCCCGTGCGGCGCGACCACGGCGATCCCGCCCTG
The DNA here is from genome assembly GCF_040609955.1 of Nocardia sp. NPDC004568. Taxonomy (NCBI): domain Bacteria; kingdom Bacillati; phylum Actinomycetota; class Actinomycetes; order Mycobacteriales; family Nocardiaceae; genus Nocardia; species Nocardia sp. NPDC004568. The sequence goes on along the minus strand of NZ_JBEXLL010000024.1, from coordinate 51,012 downwards.
GGCGTACTGCGTGGCGGTATCGGCCGGGCCGCCCTTGCTCAGGATCAGCACTCGCGCCCCGGCCCGCGCGGCCGCCCGCGCGGCCGTCAGCCCGGCGACCCCGCCGCCGATCACCACCAGGTCGGCGCGGTCCTCCCATATCCGATCGAGTCGATCGGGCATCACGTACTCCACGTCCGCTGGGACTGTGTCACGCCCGGACCGGCGTCATTCGCCGCCGCCCGGGGTGCCGATCTCGATCATCCGCTGGACCGAATGCCGGGCCAGGGCCGCGGTCTCCGGGTCGACATGGACCTCGTCGCGGTTCTCCTCGAGGCAGCGCAGCAGCGCGGCCGGGGTGATCATCTTCATGTACTTGCAGGCGGCACGATCGTTCACGGCCCGGAAATCGATACCCGGGGCGGCCTTGCGCAACTGGTGCAGCATGCCCACCTCGGTCGCGACCAGCACCTGGTTCGATTTCGCGGCGCGGGCGGCGTCGATCATGCCGCCGGTCGACAGGATGTGCACCCGGTCGGCGGGGAATTCGCCCTCGCCGGCCAGGTACAGCGCCGAGGTGGCGCAACCGCATTCGGGGTGCACGAAGAGCTCGGCGTCGGGATGGGCGCGGGCCTGGTCGTTGAGTTCGTCGCCGTTGATCCCGGCGTGCACATGGCATTCGCCCATCCAGATGTGCATGTTCTCGCGCCCGGTCTCGCGCTTGACGTGCGCGCCGAGGAACTGGTCGGGCAGGAACAGCACCTCGCGGCCGGGGTCGATCGAGGCGACCACGTCCACGGCGTTGGACGAGGTGCAGCAGATATCGGTGAGCCCCTTCACCGCCGCGGTGGTGTTCACGTACGACACCACCACCGCGCCCGGATGCTCGGCCTTCCAGTCGCGCAGTTCCTCGGCGGTGATCGAATCCGCGAGCGAGCATCCGGCGCGCTCGTCGGGGATCAGCACGGTCTTCTCCGGGCTCAGGATCTTCGCGGTCTCGGCCATGAAGTGCACACCGCAGAAGACGATGGTCTCCTCGGGCGCCTCGGCCGCGATCCGGGACAGCGCCAGCGAGTCACCGACGTGATCGGCCACGTCCTGGATCTCGGGCAGCTGGTAATTGTGCGCGAGAATGGTGGCGTTGCGCTGCCGGGCCAGGCGTTTCACCTCGGCCGCCCATTCCGGTGTCGCCTCGACCCCGGTGTAGCCCGACGGCCCGTCGCTGATCCGCTCCCGCAGTGCGGTACCCGGCGCCGGGGCCAATTCTGCTCCCATCGTCGCCATGGTCGCTCCTTCCTCCGCGCGATCGACCCCTGTGCCGATTCGCACTCAACCAGGTTTTCGACTTATGATCGAAAACGTGGACCAGTTTAGCACCATCCATGAATCGCTCACCGCGGTGTTCCAGGTTCGCCGCTTCCCCGCCGACAACGCAGCAGGTCACAGCAGTACGAAGACCGCGGACCGCCGCCCGCCACGCCAGCAGCGGGAACTCGCGGTGCTGCTGTGGCAGCGCGCGCTGGACCCGCAGCGCGGCACCTGGTCGCTACCCGGCGGCCGGTTGCGCAACGACGAGGACCTCGATACCTCGGCCCGGCGGCAGCTGGCCGAGAAGGTGGACGTACGCGAGGTGGACCACCTCGAGCAGCTGTCGGTGTTCAGCGCCCCCGACCGCGTCCCCGGGCCGCGCCGGATCGCCTCGGCCTATCTGGGCCTGGTCCCCCTCACCGCCGACCCGCGACTGCCGGAGGACACCTCCTGGCACCGGGTGGCCGCCCTCCCGCAGATGTCGTTCGATCACGGCACCGTGGTCGAACACGCCCGGGCGCGACTGGCCGCGAAACTCTCCTACACCAATATCTCCTTCGCCCTGGCGCCGGATCGGTTCACCATGTCCACGCTGCGCGAAATCTATTGCGCGGCACTGGGCTACGACGTGGATACGACCAACCTGCAACGGGTCCTGACCAGACGCAAGGTGATCACACCCACCGGGGACACCGCCGCCCCGGGCCGGGCCGGCGGACGCCCCGCCTCGGTCTACCGGTTCAGCGATTCCGGACTGCGCGTCACCGACGAATTCGCCGCGCTGCGGCCACGCGCCTGACCCACTACCGCCCCGCGGGCGCTCCGGGCGCACGCCCCGGGACCACCCGCACCGCGGGCCGGCGGTGGGATCAGGTCCGCAGATCCGGCCGCGGTACCGGTTGCCTCTCCGGACGCCGGGCCCCGCGGTCCAGCGGCCAGACGAGCACCTCGATCACCCAGAACAGCAGGAGGAACACCGTCACCACCGCGGTGGGGATCAGCAGGAACAGGATGGACAGCACCGCGATCACCGTGAACACCGCCAGCGCCGGCGGGGACACACCCTGCAGCCGGCTACCGAACCGCACCGCCGCCCACATCATCCAGCGGCGCGGCAGTGAGACCGCGCATTCGCGCAGCGCCCGCCGGAACAGCCCGTCGGCGTCGACCTTGCTCACCAGCTCCGAGCGGAGCAGGTAGTCGTGCAGGATGGCCGCCCGCGTATACACGCCATAGCGCGGTATCAGCCACACCACCGGTCGCGGCACCGAGGCGAAATCGGTCCGGAATCCGACGGGTACCTCGAAGTGTTCGTCCGCGCCCGCGTAACCCAGCGGTTCCCGGACTCTCCAGAACGTCCCATCGATCTCCTCGACCACGAGCGCACTGGTGAACCCCACGAAGCAATCTCCCTGTCGTCACAACGAATTCGCTCAGCCTACGACCGCGGGGGCCGGCCCCGGTAACCGACTGCGCCGCCGGCCCGTCCCCGGGACAGTGGGCAGCCGAGGGCGGGCCACCGGGCAGCTCGCAGCGGGCGGCGGCCGTCGGGCCCGAAACGCGGACCGCCGTCTGCCGAGCGTCGGCCGTCGGGTCCCCGAGGACCGACCGCTGATCGCCGAGCGCGATCTCGTCGCGGCGACCGGGAGGGCGTGCGCCTGCCCCGAGTCACCCGCGCGATCGCTCGGCGCGACCATCGCCGCCCGAGACACCGGCCCGATCGCACAGCACCACCGTCACCGCCCGCGGCCGGCGGCTCAGCTCCGCGGGCCCGGCGGGCCAGCGGGCGGGCCGCCGGTGGCCTCTTCGCCGGGGCCCGCCGGCGCACCGGCTCGGGCCGGATCGGCGGATGGCGCGGCGCCGGACGGAACCGGCTCATGAGCGACGTCTTCGGGTTCCGCTTCGGCGTACGGCTGGGGGTGGGAATCACCGAAGGCACTGACGAAACCGGTCCCGAGGTCCTCGGCCGGACTCAGCCCGGCCAGCAGCAGGATCACCAATCCGGCCAGCAGCGGCTGCAACACGAGCGCGAAGTGACTGTCCAGTTCCACCGGCAACGCGACGATCCGGCCCACCGGGGGATCCTCCGGCCGCGGGTTGTCCCAGGCGACGACCGCGTTCCCGACCCACGCCATGACCCAGGCGCCGGCCACCGAACCCAGTAGCAGCCCGGCGCACTGGAGAGGCCCCCGCCTCCGCCGCCACCGCCAGGCCGCCACCGCCGACAGGAAACCGGTGACCGCCCCGGCGCCGGCGAACAGCGCGGTCGCGTCGAATCGGTGCAGGCTCTCCCCGACCAGCGCCGCGCCGCGGCCCGGCTCGACCACCAGCACCCGTTCGGTCGGCGCCAGCAGACCCCACAGGGCCCCCACCAGCACGCTCACCAGGACCACCACGAGCAGCAGGACGAGGGCGGCGCGCGCCTCCCGGCGCGTCCCGGCCCGGTTGCGTCCGGGCATCGCTACCGCCTTTCCAGGCGGGCGGAATCGATCCGCCCGTGCCGGGAGCAGGTCGCCCACCAGCCGTCGGGGTCGATCTGCACCACCATCCGGCGGCCGCAGTGCTCGCAGAACCGCGGCGGTTCCAGCCCCAGTTGCACCGCCCGGGCGATAGGTTCGTCGAGCCCGGGCACGATCGGCCGGCCCGTGAACGGGTTGTAGCGCGCGTCCATATCGCCGACAGTACTCACGGCCTCGGTCCTTTCCCGGCCGACATCGCCGATCAGAAGGTCTCGTTGAGAGCTTTGATCGGCATCTCGAGTTCACCGAGCAGGTCCAGGTCCTGTTCGGCGGGCCGTCCGAGGGTGGTGAGGTAGTTGCCCACGATCACCGCGTTGATACCGCCGAGGATGCCCTGGCGGGCGCCGAGATCACCGAGGGTGATCTCGCGGCCCCCGGCGAACCGCAACAGCGTCCGCGGCAGGGCGAGCCGGAACGCCGCGACGGCGCGCAACGCGTCGGCGGCGGGGAGGACCTCGAGGTCACCGAAGGGCGTGCCCGGCCGTGGGTTGAGGAAGTTCAGCGGGACCTCGTCGGGTTCGAGCTCGGCCAGGTCCGCGGCGAATTCGGCACGCTGCTCCAGGCTTTCGCCCATGCCCAGGATGCCACCGCAGCAGACCTCCATCCCGGCCGCGCGCACCATCCGCAGCGTGTTCCAGCGTTCTTCCCAGCTGTGTGTGGTGACCACGTTCGGGAAGTAGGACCGCGCGGTCTCCAGGTTGTGGTTGTAGCGGTGCACACCCATGGCGGCCAGCCGGTCGACCTGGTCCTGGGTGAGCATGCCGAGCGAACAGGCGACCTGGATGTCGACCTCGTTACGGATGGCCTCGACTCCGGCGGCCACCTGGGCCATCAGCCGTTCGTCGGGACCGCGTACCGCGGCGACGATGCAGAATTCGGTGGCACCGGTCTTGGCGGTCTGCTTGGCCGCCTCCACCAGGCTCGGGATATCCAGCCAGGCCGCCCGCACCGGTGACTGGAACAGCCCCGATTGGGAGCAGAAATGGCAGTCCTCCGGGCAGCCTCCGGTTTTGAGGCTGATGATGCCCTCGACCTCCACTTCGGGACCGCACCACTTCATCCGGACCTCGTGCGCGAGCTCGAGCAGCGGTTCTAGGCGGTCGTCGCCGAGGCGCAGGACATCGAGGGTCTGCTCCCGGGTCAGACCGATACCGCGTTCCAGGACCTGCTCCCGTGCCTCGGTCAGCACGTCCTCGGTGGTCGCGGTGGTATCGGGTGTCCCGGCGGGTGCCTGTGTCACGGGCGGATCCCTTCGTCCGAAAGGTTTTTCCTGGTGCCGTCTGCGCGGACCCAGAACTTGAACAGTGTTCAGGACAGGGTAGCGCCAAAGCTTGAACAGTGTTCAGGCTGGGGTAGCGTCAGGAGGAGTCAGCGATATCGGGAGGTCCGCACCGTGCAGTTACACCGGGACGACGTCGTGGACGGCGCCATCGCCATCCTCGACCAGTACGGCCTGGCCGACCTCACCATGCGCCGGCTCGCCGGCGCGCTGCGGGTCCAGCCCGGCGCGCTGTACTGGCATTTCCCGAACAAACAAGCACTGCTCGGCGCCGTGGCCGACCGGATCCTCGCTCCCATGGAGCACCCGGTGCGCGCCGGCGACTGGGCCGGGGCACTCGCCGAACTGGCGCATCGGCTCCGCGACTGCCTGCTCACCTACCGGGACGGCGCGGAACTGGTCTCGGCGACCTACGCCTCCCGCCTGACCACGAGCAAGGGCCGGGAACGGCTCGCCGCCGCGGTCATTCGCGCGGGCATCCCCCGCGCGGAGGCCGAACTCGCCGCGTACACCTTGCTGTACTACGTACTCGGGCACACCGTCGACGAACAGTCCCGGATGCAGATGGACTCCGCCGGCGCCCTCGCCGCGGACGGCACCCTCGCCGCGTCCGAGGATCCGACGGCCCGCTTCGATTTCGGCCTGCAACTGTTCATCGCCGGAATCCGGCACCGCCTCGGCGCCGAGGTCCGCTGACCGCGGCGTGGCGCGATCCCGGACCGGCGGGGTACTCGACACCACCTTGAACACCGTTCAAGTATGGTGCCTTCGTGACCTCGGATCCACTGGGCTGGCTCGACGACCACGCCGCCGCGCGCACGACCGCCGGACTACGCCGGCGTCTCCGACCGCGCCCGGCCGCCACGACCGGCCTGGATCTGGCGTCCAACGACTATCTCGGGCTCACCCGGCACCCCGAGGTGATTGCGGGAGCCGTCGAGGCCGTGCACCGGTGGGGCGCGGGGTCCACCGGTTCCCGGCTGGTCACCGGCACGACCACCGAGCACGAACTCCTGGAAGCCGAACTGGCCGAATTCACCGGATGCGCGGCCGGGCTGGTGTTCGCCTCCGGCTACGCCGCCAACCTGGGCGCGGTCACCGCGCTGGCCGGCCGGGGTTCGCTGATCGTCTCCGACGCCGGCTGCCATGCCTCCCTCGTGGACGCCTGCCGGTTGTCCCGGGCCCGGGTGGAGATCGCCCCACATCGCGATATCGGCGCGGTGCGCCGGCTACTGGCCACCCGCGGCGAGGAACGCGCCCTGGTCCTCACCGATTCGGTGTTCAGCGCCGACGGTGACCTCGCGCCGCTGGCCGAACTCCATCGGGTGACCCGTGCCCACGGCGCGGTACTGCTGGTCGACGAGGCACACGGGCTGGGCGTCCGCGGCGACGGCGGCCGCGGACTCGTCCACGAGACCGGGCTGGCCGGCGAACCCGATGTGGTGGTGACCGCCACCCTGTCGAAAGCGCTCGCCGCCCAGGGCGGCGTCGTTCTCGGTGCTGGACGGGTCCGGGCGCATCTGATCGATACGGCGCGCACCATGATCTTCGACACCGGTCTGGCGCCGGCCGCCGTGGGCGCCGCCCGCGCCGCGCTGCGAATCCTGCGCCGCGACCCCGGACTGCCCCGGCGCGTCCTGGACCGTGCGGCCGAGATAGCCCGGATCGCCGCGGTACCGACCCCCGATTCGGCGGTCGTCCCGGTGGTACTGGGCAACCCCCGCGTCGCCTACGAGGCTGCCCTGGCCTGCCGCGAACAGGGCGTGGAGGTCGGCTGCTTCCGGCCCCCTTCGGTCCCGGAGGGCACGTCCCGGTTGCGGATCACCGCCCGCGCCGACCTGTCCGCCGCCGACCTCGCCACCCTCGCCGCCGTCCTGACCCCGATACTCGTCCGGGCCCGCGACACCGGGGCGGTCGCGATATGACTCTGCTGTTCGTCACCGGCACCTCGACCGAGGTCGGCAAAACCGTCACCACCGCCGCGCTGGCCGCGGTCGCCCGCGCGGCCGGTCGCGAGGTCGCCGTCTGCAAACCGGCCCAGACCGGTATCGCCCCCGGCGAACCCGGCGATCTGGCCGTCGTCACCGCCCTCGCCGGGGTGACCCGCACCGTCGAACCGGCCCGCTACCCCGAACCCCTGGCCCCCGCCACGGCCGCCCGCCGCTGCGGCGCCCCGCTGCTCACCTTGGCCGAGACCGTCGCCGCGGTCACCACTCTCGAGACCGCCGACCTGGTGCTGGTGGAAGGCGCGGGCGGATTGCTGGTCCGGCTCGGCGAATTCACGCTGCTCGATCTCGCCCGGGAACTAGCCGCCCCGGTACTGGTGGTCGCCGCCCCCGGCCTCGGCACCCTCAATCACAGCGAACTCACCACCTGGGCGCTGCGGCAGGCGGGGGTGGAATGCGCGGGCCTGGTGGTGGGTTCGTGGCCCGACCGGCCCGATCTCGCGACCCGGACCAACCGCGCGGACCTACCACGGGTCACCGGTGTCGAACTCGTCGGCGCCGTACCGGCGGGTGCGGGTTCGTGGAGCCCGGCGCGTTTCCGGGCGGCGGCCCCGGGCTGGTTCGACCGGTCCTGGGCCGAGCGGTATCTCGGCCCGGCCGATACCGGAACGGACATTCGCCCACCGATCGCCGGCTCGGCTCCCTAGAGTTTCCGGATATGGCCACCACGCGCCCATACCGGGAAATCACGGCGTTACGCGTCGTCGCCACCCCGGCCTCGGCCGACTGCGAAGCGGTACACACCGGGAGGGTGTCCGGCGGATCGCCCGTGGGGGTGCCGCCGAACGACCCACCCGGCCGGGGTGTCCGGCCGGGCGAACTCGACGCGCTCGCGGAGGGCCGAGAACAGGCGTGCCCGGCCGGATCTCCACTGCCCTGCCGGTAGCCGTACGAGGAAGGCACTGATGCATCAGCACCGGCCCGGCGAACCCGATCCCGCCGATGCCGCGACCGCGCCGCTGTGGCGGGCGGTACAGGCCTTCCGCCTGGTCACCCTCTTGTACGCGGTGGGCCAGCAGATCGCCTCCGTGCAGTACTACCAGAACCCGCGGTTGAGCTGGGTTTTCATCGCGCTCATGGTGCTGTGGTCGGGTGTCTCGGCGCTGTTGCCGGCCCAGTGGCACACCCCGGAGACCGCACGCACCCGCACGCTGGTGGTGGCCGGCGACCATCTCGTCGTCCTGGGCCTGATCGCGGCGACCCCGCTGGTCGCCGACTACGACTGGTACCACGGACATCAGCCCCTGCCCACCACCATGTGGTCGGCGAACGCGGTGATCTCGGCCGCCATTCTGCGTGGCCCCGTCGCGGGAATCGCCTCCGGCCTGGTCGTCGCGGCCGCCATCCTCACCATGCGACAGCAATGGGGCCAGGACGTCTGGGCCGATGCCACCGCCCCGGTCCTGGTTTCGGTGGGCCTGGCGCTCGGTCTGGCCGCGAACACGGCGCGGCGGGCGCAGGAGCAGCTGCAGCGGGCAGTGCGGCTCACGGCGGCCGCCGCCGAACGGGAACGGCTGGCACGGCAGGTGCACGACGGCGTGCTGCAGATCCTCTCCTACATCACCCGGCGCGGCACCGCGATCGGCGGACCGGCCGTCGAACTGGCCCAGCGGGCCCGAGAACAGGAGATCGCACTGCGGCGGCTCGTCTCCGAACAGGGCGCCGTACCCGGTGGTGACGCCACGACCGTCGACCTGCGCCCGCTGCTCACCGCGCACGCCGCGCCCGACGTGGTGGTCTCGACCCCCGGCGACCCGGTGCGGATCGGCCGCTGGAGCGCCGAGGAGATCGCCGCCGCCGTCGCGGCCGCGCTCACCAATGTGGAATCGCACGCCGGCCCCGGGGCCCGGGCGTTCGTCCTGCTGGAGGACACCGGCGCGGAGTTGATCGTGAGTGTGCGCGACGACGGGGTCGGGATCGCGCCCGGTCGGCTCACCGAAGCCGAGAACGAGGGCCGGATGGGGGTGTCGCGCTCGATCACCGGGCGGATCGCGGCGCTGGGCGGCACCGCCGAACTGCTGACCGCGACCACCGTCGGCGAGGGCACCGAATGGGAGTTCCGGATTCCCCGCGGCTGACCGGTTCCGCGTGTTCACCCCGCCATCGCGTCCTGTGGCTCTGGCAGGATGAGGACGCGCGAACGCGGAAGGAGCGGCGGCGTGACCGAGCAGGCGGCGGAGACTATTTCGGTGATGGTGGTCGACGACCATCCGATCTGGCGCGACGGGGTGTCCCGCGATCTCACCGAGGCCGGGTTCCGGGTGGCCGCCACCGCCGAGGACGCGGCGGCCGCCGCCCGCCGGGCCGCCGCCACCCGGCCCCGGGTGGTGCTGATGGATATGCAGTTGCCCGACGGCAACGGGGCGTCGGCCACCGCCGAGGTGCTGCGGGTGTCCCCGGAGAGCCGGGTCCTGGTGCTCTCGGCGTCGGGCGAACGCGACGATGTGCTGGAGGCGGTGAAGGCCGGGGCCTCCGGCTATCTGGTGAAGAGCGCGTCGGCCGCCGAACTCGTCGCCGCGGTCCGCGCGACGGCCGCCGGACAGGCGGTCTTCACCCCCGGGCTGGCCGGTCTGGTCCTGGGTGAGTACCGCCGGATGGCCACCGCTCCCGCCGATCCCGGCGCACCGCACCGGCCCGCGCTGACCGATCGGGAGACCGAAGTGCTGCGGCTGGTCGCCAAAGGCCTGTCCGCCAGGCAGATCGCGACCCGGTTGGCGCTGAGCCATCGCACGGTCGAGAACCATGTGCAGGCCAGCCTGCGCAAACTCCAGCTCGCCAACCGGGTCGAGCTGACCCGCTATGTGATCGAGCAGGGGCTCGACGAGTGAGGCGCGCGGTCGGTGCCCGGAATTCGGGTAGATCCCGGCGCCGCACCGAGTAGTCCTACTCATCCGCCCGGCCCGGTGGCCGCCGACCATCGAGATATGACGACTTCGATCGATCCGGCGCTGGTCGCCCGACTGTCCGGCGAGTTCACCTCGGTCGCCGGCGACTTCACCACGCTCGGCGGCCGGCTGAACAGCCTCGGCCGCGATCTGGAGGCACTGCACCGGCAGATGCGCGGGGCGGCACCCGGAACCGCCGGCACCTCCGCGCCGGCCGCTCCCGGAGCCGTGGCCCCGAAGACCGCGGAACCCGCTGCGCCGCCGATCGCTGCGCCGACCACCGAACCCGCCGCGGCGCAGATTCCTTCGCCGGCCACCACACCGGACGCGGCGGGGACGCCCGGTGCGCGGGGCGGCGATCCCGCGGGGATACCGGCGGGCGGCCCGGCGCCGGCGGGCCACGCCCCCTGGGGTGTCCCCGCGGCCGCTGCCGGGCAACAGCACTGGCCGGTCCCACCGCCACCACCGCACAGTAGATATGCCGGTGCGTACCCGATCTACCGGGACCGGCCCCCGACACCACCACCGGTACCTCCCGGCCGCGGCCCCGCCGGGCCTGCCGCACCCCGCATACCGTGGTGGCAGCGCGAGGGAGTGATCAGCCGGCTGCTCGCGGTGGCGGGGGTGGCGGTGACCCTCATCGGTGTGGTGATGCTGCTGGTGTTGGCCGCCCAGGCCGGTATCTTCGGTCCGGTGCCCCGCGTCGTCGCCGGGGCCGCGTTCTCGGCGGCTCTGGTCGGGGCCGGCGTGCGGGTGTACCGGCGCACCGGCGGCCGGGTGGGCGGGGTCGCGCTGGCCGCCACCGGTTTCGCCGGCGCGTATCTGGACGTCGTCGCGACGACCACGATCTACGACTGGCTGCACCCGGTACCGGGCTTCGCTGTGGCGCTGGGCGTCGCCGCGGCCGGGGTGGGTCTCGCGATGCAGTGGCGGTCCCAGACGCTGGCGGTGCTCGTCGTCGCGGGCGCGGCCGTCCTGGCGCCGTTCGTCAGCACCGAGCTGTCGGTGCTCGCGTTCCTCATCGTGCTGCAACTGGCCTGTGTGCCGGTGCAGTACGCGTACGACTGGCCGTACCTGCATCTGGTGCGCACGGTGCCGGCGGTCCTCGCCGTCCAGATCGCCGTCGTCGCCGCCGCGATCGGCACCGACGATCCCGGCCGGAACCTGCTGGTGCTCACGGCCGCCGTGGCGGTCGCCGTGGTGGGAGTGGGGGGCACCGTCGTGGTGGTGCGGCACCGCGCCGGCGATATCGTGGCCACCCTGACCTGTGCGCTGGCCGCCACCCCGTTGCTGGCCGCGCCGGCCCTGTTCGACCGTCCGGCCGCCACCGCGATCTCGTCGGGCTACGCCCTCGTGCTGCTGTCGCTCGCCGCGACCGCGCTGCTGCCGAAGGTGCGCGAAATCGCCCGTCTGCCCGGTCATACCGCCACCGTCGCGGCCGTCGCCGGTTCCTTCGCCCTGCTGGAAACCCTCTGGGGCGTGACCACCGAGGCGACGCTGTCCCTCGGCCTGTTCCTCGTCGCCGCCTGCTACCTGGGGATCGCGGGCCGCACCCGCAACCGGGTCGCGGTGGCAGCGGGCGCCGGGTACGCCGCCCTCGGCGGTCTCGCCCTACTGGCGGTCGCCGGACCGGACACCCTCTCCACCGCGGGGATCGCCGTGGACGAGCTCTCGGCCGGGACCGCGGCCTCGGCGATCGCCGGGCTCGGCGTGATCGCGGTCGCGCTGTGGGGTTGCGGCCGGTTCACCGCGCCGCGGCCGCCCGGTGGATCCACCGACTCCCGCGCCACCCTGGTGTGGGTCGGCGGCAGCGTCGCGGCCCTGTATCTGGTGACCGCCACGACCGTGTCGCTCGGGGTGACCTCCGGTATCGCCGACGGATTCGTCGTCGGCCACAGTATCGCCACCATCGTGTGGATGGCCGGTGCGCTGGCCGCCCTGCTGTACGGACTGCGTCGGCTGAGCGGCGGGACGGCGACGGCGGCGAAGGTGGCTCTCGGGTCCGGGCTGTCGGTCACGGCCGCGGCGCTGGCGAAGCTGTTCCTGTTCGATCTGGCGACCTTGGACGGGCTCGTCCGGGTGACCGCGTTCCTGGTGGTCGGGGTGTTGTTGCTCATCGCCGGCACCCGCTACGCCCGCGCGTTCGCCGAAAGCGGCGCCCGCCGTACCGATTCCGGATCCTCCGCCGGCCCGCACTGATCCCCGTCCCGAGGCCCTGCGGCCCGGCCCCGGTGGTGCCGCGGCCACCGGGGCGGCCGGGGTTCAGGAACCCGTGCGCGCCGCCGCGACCATGGCGGCGGTGACGGTCGCGATATCGGCGCCGTCGCTGATGTAGGGCGGCATCGCGTAGATCAGGTTGCGGAACGGCCTGATCCAGGCACCCGCGGCGACGGCGGCCGCGGTGGCCGCGCGCATATCCACCGGCCGATCCAGCTCGATCACCCCGATACCGCCCAACACCCGGACCTCGGCCACCCCCGGCAAATCCCGCGCCGGAGCCAGACCGGCACGCAGGCCGCCGCCGATCCGGGCCACCTCCGCCTGCCAGTCACGCGCGAGCAGTAGTTCCACCGAGGCGACCGCGACGGCACAGGCCAGCGGGTTGCCCATGAACGTCGGGCCGTGCATGAGCCCGCCGTGCGCGGCGCTGACGGATTCCGCGATCTCGCTCGTGCACAGCGCGGCGGCCAGTGTCAGGTAGCCGCCGGTGAGCGCTTTGCCCACGCACATGACATCCGGTGCGACCCCCGCCTGCTCGGCGGCGAAGAGCGTGCCGGTCCGCCCGAACCCGGTGGCGATCTCGTCGAAGACCAGCAGTACGCCGTGCTCGTCGCACAGCCGGCGCAGCTCGGCCAGGTAGCGCGGATCGTGCCAGCGCATTCCGCCCGCCCCCTGGACCACCGGTTCCACCACGATCGCGGCCAGCTCGGGCGCGTGCCGCGCGACGGCTCGCTCCAGCTCACGCACGTACTCGTCGCGGTAGTCCTGGGGCGGAGCGGAGACGAAGACCTGTTCGGTCAGCACATCGGTCCACAGCGCGTGCATACCGCCCTCGGGATCACACACACTCATGGGCGTGAAGGTGTCCCCGTGGTATCCGCCCCGCCAGGTGAGCAGCCGCCGCTTCTCCGGGCGTCCGACCGACCGCCAGTACTGCAGGCACATCTTCACCGCGACCTCCACCGAGACCGAACCGGAATCGCAGAGGAACACCCGGTCGAGTCCGTCGGGGGTGTGCCGCACCAGCAGTTCGCACAGCCGGGCAGCCGGTTCGTGGGTGAGCCCGCCGAACATCACATGGCTCATCCGGCGCGACTGCGCGATCAGCGCCTCGTCGAGTACCGGGTGCCGGTAGCCGTGCACAGCGGCCCACCACGAACTCATTCCGTCCACCAGTTCGCGGCCGTCGGCCAGCGTCAGCCGGGTCCCCGCGGCCCCGGTGACGACGAGCGGTTCGGTGGTGGCCGGGAAGCCGCCATAGGGATGCCACACATAGCGCGCGTCGAGGGCGGAGACCTGCGCGGCGGTGAGTTCTGCGAGGGCGGCGGGCACGGCGATCCTCCACGTCGTAGCGCGACCGCGGCCGGCCGCACGAAACCTTGAACGCCGTTCAAGTTACCAATCCGCCGGTCCGGACCCCACAGCAGGGACAGTCGCCCACGCGGCGCGGCCGGACCGGCATCGCCTATGGGCCGCCCCGCCACACCCACTTCGACCGGGCAGACCCGACCGCCCGCCTCGACCGGGCGCGCCGCACGGCGCCGCCGTCACCTCGGCCACGGCCCCTACCCCCACCGCCACACTCTCCGGCGCTACGCCCCCGACCACGGCCCGCATCCCGCGCGTCACCCGGCCCCGTCCAGCACCGCCGCCACCCGGCCCAGCAACCGCCGCAACTCCACCACCCCGGCCTCCCCCACATCCGCCCGGATCCGCTCCTCGATCCGAGCGATCCGCCCCCCGGCCAGGTCGAGTGCCGCCAGCCCGGCCTCGGTGCACACCACCCGCCGGGCCCGCCGGTCCCCTGGATCGACCTGCCGGCGCACCAGCCCGGCCCGTTCCAGCTGACCCACCAGCTCACCCATCGACTGCTGGGTCATCCCCGCGGCCGCCGCCAATTCCCCCACCCGCGAGCCCGCCGGTTCCAGATACCGGAACACCGCGTAGTGCGCGGGAGTCAATTCCGCGGCCAACCGCGTGCGCAGTTCGTCGTTCAGTTCCGTTTCGACCGCACGGGTGGCCACGGTGAGCAATTTCAGCAGCGACGGGGTCGTTGACATATTATGAAGGTAGCCTTTCTAATAGAAAGATGCCAGAACGGGTCATCTCCTTCCGCAACGGTCACCGCGTCACCGTGCTCGACGAAGGCACCGACACGCACGGCCCTTATCTGCGGTTGCGCCACGAACTGCCCACCCCCGCCCGGCAGGCGGGCCCACATTGGCACCCGGTCGTCGGCGAGAGCTGGACGGTGCGGCGCGGATCGCTCGAGTTCCGCGTCGACGGCCGCGAGATCACGGCCGGCCCCGGCGATACGGTGCGCGCGGGGCCCCGTACCGTCCACGAGTTCCGCAGCGTCGCGCCCGAGACGGTCCTCGACCACGAAATCCGCCCGCCGCTGCGGCATCTGGAGATGTTCGCGGTGTGGAGCGCCCTGGACCGGGCGGGGGCGACCACGCGCTCCGGCGTCCCGCGCAATCCACTGGCACTCGCCCTGCTGTGGGAACTGCAGGACGGCTACCTCGCCGGAATCCCGTCCGGGCTCCAACGCGCGGTCCTGGGTGGCCTCGCCGCAATCGCCCGGCGAACCGGTTACGCACGCCGCTGGACGGACTCGGCCGACCGGCCCCGAGCAATCGACCAGTGACCCCCGGCGTCCGCGCGCCGAAATGGCGCTAGTGTCATGTCCATGGACGCGTCCGACTCGCTGCTCGAGGAAGTGACACCACCGGCGGTGTATCCCCCTGGCACCCGGCCATCGGGCGACGCCGAGTATCCGCGCTGATTCCGGCCGGTTCCAGTACCTCCGCGCCGGCCGGCTCCGGCGCCTTTCCACCCGCCGCGCTCCACAGGACCCCGACCGAGAACCGTATGCCCGCAGACCTGCCGAGCTTTCGCCGCAACGCGCGCGCCACTCCGGTCCGCAGCACCTACCGGCTGCAGCTGCGCCCGGATGGGCTCACCTTCGTCCAGGCCGCGGCCATCGCGGAATACCTCCAGCAACTGGGCGTCTCGCATCTCTACCTCTCCCCGGTGATGACGGCCGCGCGCGGTTCCACCCACGGCTACGACGTCACCGACCCGACCACCGTGTCCGCCGCGCTGGGCGGCCCGCTCGGGCTCAAGGCCCTCGCCGACGAGGTGCACAACCGCGGCATGGGCCTGATCATGGACCTGGTACCCAACCATGTGGGGGTCGCCGATCCACAGCAGAACCTGTGGTGGTGGCATGTGCTGCAGTACGGTCGCAAATCCCAGTTCGCGTCGTTCTTCGATATCGACTGGAGTCCGGGCAACGGCGTGGGCGGCCGGCTGGCGCTGCCGGTCCTGCGCGGCGCGAACGACCCGGCCGCCCTCACCGTCGACCGCTCCGGCCCCGAACCGCTGCTCGCCCTGCACGACCTCCGCTTCCCCATCGCCCCCGGTACCGACGGCGACAACGCGCTGCGGATCCACGACAAACAGCACTACCGGCTGGTGAGCTGGAAATCCGGGATCTGCGGCTATCGCCGGTTCCTGTCGATCAGCGGCCTGGCGGCGCTGCGCCAGGAGGATCCGGTGGTGTTCGAGGCCACCCATCGCGAACTGGCGGCCTGGTGCGAACACGATCTGATCGACGGTGTCCGGGTCGACCATCCCGACGGCCTCGCCGATCCGGCCGGATACCTGCAGCGACTCCGGCAGCTGATCGGACCGACCCGGCTGCTGCTGGTGGAGAAGACGCTCGCCAACCGGGAACCCCTCGATCCCACCCTGCCGATCGACGGGACCACCGGCTATGACGGCATCGCGGATTTCGGCGGGGTGTTGCTGGAACCGGCCGGCGAACAGATCCTGACCGAACTGTCCCGCCACATCACCGGGCACGGCAGCGACCGGGTGTGGGTCGGCGAGAAGGAACACCGCATCAAACGCGCGGTCGCGGAGAGCATCCTGGCACCCGAGATGCGGCGCCTGGTCGCCGCGATCAAAGCCGACGCGGGGGCCGACGATGCCGACACCATGGCCCTCACCAACGCCACCATCGAGGTGCTGTCCTTCCTGCCCGTCGCCCGGGCCGACTACACCCCGCTGGCCGGGATGATCAGCGCGGTGGTCGCCGAGGTGGAGAAACGCAACGCGGAACTGCGGGTGCCGCTGGCGGTCCTGGTGAGCGCGCTCATCGCCGGCGGCACCGCGTGGACCCGGTTCCATCAGGTGAGTACCGCGATCGGCGCCAAAGCCGTGGAGGACATCCTGTTCTACCGCGCGGTGCGGCTGGTGTCGCTCCAGGAGATCGGCGGCAATCCGGCGCGTTTCGGCCGTACCGTCAACGAGTTCCATCTCGCCAACGCCTCCCGCGCGCGCCGCTGGCCCGCGTCGATGACCACCCTGTCCACCCACGACACCAAACGCGGCGAAGATGTGCGGGCCCGGATCGGGGTGCTCTCCCAAGTTCCCCGGATGTGGGCCCGCGCGGTCACCCTGTGGCTCGAAAAGCTGCCTCCACCCGACGGGGCCACCGCGCTGTTCCTGCTGCAGAACATGTTCGGCATGTGGCCGGCCGACGGGCGCCCGGCGCCCTCGGTCCCGGGGCTGCGCGACCGGGTGCACCGATTCGCCGAGAAGGCGATGCGCGAATCCGGGGAGCACACCTCCTGGGAGGAACCCGATACCGAGTTCGAGAACGCGGTGCACACCTGGCTCGATCAGGTGATCGACGGGCCGGTCGGCCGCCAGCTCACCGACCTCGCCCACGATCTGGCCCCGCACGCCTGGTCGGACTCCCTGGCGCAGAAACTGCTGCAACTGTGCGCACCGGGGATCCCCGACATCTACCAGGGGTGCGAGCTCTGGGAGGACTCGCTGGTAGACCCCGACAATCGCCGCCCGGTCGATTTCGGATCCCGGGGCGGGATGCTGCACACCCTCACCACGACCCCGCCGCTGGACATCACCGGTGCCGCGAAGATGTGGCTGGTCGCCTACGCGTTGTGGTTGCGGCGGGAACGTCCGGAATGTTTCGTCGGCGGCACCTACACCCCGGTGTTCGGGCACGGTGAGCACGCCGACAAACTCGTCGCCTACGCCCGGGGCCGGGTCGGCGCCGAACCGGAGATCATCGTGGCCGTCACCCGGCACAGCGTCGCGATCGGCGAAACCGGCTGGGGCGATACCTATATCGATCTCGCCGGGGGGTCCTGGACCGACCGCCTCACCGGGCACACCTTCCAGAACCGCGCCCGCACGGAGAAGCTGTTCGCCCGTCTTCCGGTGGCACTGCTGGTCCGCTGAGCGCGCCGCCGTCAGGACCCGGTCGCCGCGGCGGTGATCCGTGGGAACGGCGCCTGCGCTTCCAACAGGAAACCCAGCTCGAGCAGCGTGCGTTCGCCACCGTAGGGCCCGCTGAGCATGACCCCGACCGGTAGGCCGGCCGCGGTGAGACCGGCCGGGATCGCGAGGGACGGCGATCCGGTGACATTGTTGATCGGCGTATAGCCGACGAAATTCGTGACCCGTTCGATCGATTCGGCGAACGGCACGCCCGGGTTCAGGTAACCGATCTCGGGTGTGGTGTGGGTGAGCACCGGCGAGAGCACGGCGTCGTAGCGGGTGAGCACCGCGTCGTAGTCGGCACGGGCCCGGTTCAGCCGGTACAGCGCGCCCGGGGTGGCGAAAAGCCGCCGGCGGAACGTGGCGGCCAGACCCTTGGTGAAGGTTTCCAGCCGGGCGGGGTCGAAGGAGCGGCCGTGACTCAGCTTCCCGGTGACTCCCGACATCTGCGCGAGAAATCCCCAGTACTGCAGGAAGTCGGCGACGAGCTCCGCCGAGACCGGTGAGGGCATCGGCTCGATCGTATGCCCCGCGTTCTCCAGGATCCCGGCGGTCGCGGTGACGGCGGCCAGGGTCTCGGCGTCGGGTTCCAGGCCGTTGCACGCTGTGGTCAGCAGGCCGATCCGCAGTTTTCGCGACGCGGGTCCCTCGACGGTGCCGATGGGCGGGAGCTTCGGGTTGCGCCAGTACATTTCGGCCGCCGCGTGATAGGCCGCCTGATCGCGGACCGACCGGGACAGCACCCCTTCGGAGACGAGTTTGATCGGCAATTGCCGCGCCTGGGCATTGTCCAGGTGCCGGAACCGGCTGGGCTTCAGCGAGACCAGCCCCGCGCACGCCGCCGGGATGCGCAGCGATCCACCCCCGTCGTTACCGTGCGCCACCGGGACCACACCGGCGGCCACCAGGGCGGCCGATCCGCCAGAGGAACCTCCGACGGTGTACCCGGTGTCCCACGGGTTGCGGGTGGGTTCGCCGCGTTCGAATTCGGTGGTGGAGGTGAAGCCGAATTCGGGCATGGTGGTCTTGCCCAACACCGTCACCCCGGTGCTCAGTAGTTGCGCGGTGAACCGGTCGTCCTTCCCGGCGGGACGCGCGGTGATCGCCGCGCTGCCGTGACAACTCGGCAGACCGGCCATGTCGGCGTTGTCCTTGACGAATGCCGGCACCCCGAACCACACGCCGTCCCCGGCCACGGCCGGTCGCGGCTGTGGGCACCGGTAGGCGATCGCGTTCAACCGCGGATTCACCGCGTCGGCCCGGGCCAGCGCCGCGCGGGCCAGTTCCTCCGGACTCACCTCACCGGCACGGACGAGGGCCGCGAGCGCCACCGCGTCGTATTCGCCCAGCGCGTCGTCGGTGAAGGCATGTACTCGATCGGTCATGAATCGGCTCGCGTGTACCTCAGGGGCCCGGATACCCGACCCGGAACCAAGTGGACGTGTGTTCAACTCGGCCCAGACTAATACGCGACGCCACCGCGCGGGAGCCGTCGCGCCCGGCGCGGCGCACGGGAGCGGCGACTACCGGCGCGCCGCGCGCCAGCGCCCGGCGGACCACAGCGCAGCGCCCACGGCCGCCCCCAGTAGCACCCCGGCCTGCACCGAGCCGAGGACGAGTGCCGCCACCAGAAAGACCAGCAATCCCACGACCAGCGCTTCCAGCTTGTATACCGGCCAGCGCGACCCCGCGATATCGACAACCGCCGCACCGCGGCCAGCGGCACGCGGGGCGGTGAGAGGGGATGCGGTCATATATTCAGGTTACCCGTGCGGGCGGTGTTCGGTCCATCGAACTTTTGTCTTCCCGCCCGCCCACTCCGCCGTCCGGCGCGAAACGCCCCGGGGTGGCCGGACCCGGCCCGACGGCGGTGGAACCGGCCACCGGGCGGCCCCGTCCGGCCAGGTCACGCCCGCCGGGGAACAAGCGGCGCGGTCCGGGACGTTTCCCGGGGCATGCCATTGACTGGAGAATACGCACCGTCCACCTCCGACTGGGCCCGCGAACAGGCCGAGAAGATCGAGAACTCGGGTGGTACCGAGGGCACCACCCTGCAGGGCATGCCGGTGGTGGTGCTGACGACCGTCGGTAACAAGACCGGCAAACTGCGCAAGACCGCACTCATGCGGGTCGAACACGACGGCGAATACGCCATCGTCGCCTCGCTGGGCGGCGCGCCGAAGCATCCCGTCTGGTACCACAATGTGGTGGCCGAACCCCACGTGGAGTTGCAGGACGGCACGCTCACCAAGGACTACACCGCCCGCGAGGTGTTCGGCGAGGAGAAGGCGCTCTGGTGGGCGCGGGCGGTCGCCGCCTACCCGCCCTACGCCGACTATCAGCTCGAGACCGATCGCCAGATCCCGGTCTTCGTGCTCACCCCGCGCTGACGAATGCGGTCCGGGGTGGTTCCGGTAGTCCGGAACCACCCCGTCCAGATGACCGAAAGCGCAGGACACGGCCACCCGCCGCGCGCTCCGGCCGCGGTGGATGGCAGCATGGACCGGGTGTCCGATGTGCTCACTCACCTGCCAGAAGCCCGTCCCGCGTTGACCGCGGACGAGATCGACGCCGCAGCCGAACGCATCTCCGACATCATCGAGCCCACCCCCCTGCAACTATGCCCCCGCCTATCGCAGCTGACCGGCTCCCAGGTGTACCTCAAACGCGAGGACCTCACCGTCGTCCGCTCGTATAAGCTGCGCGGCGCGTACAACCTGGTGGTCCAGCTCAGCGACGCCGAGCGCGCGGCCGGTGTGGTCGCGGCGAGCGCCGGTAACCACGCCCAGGGGGTGGCCTTCGCCTGCCGGGCCATGGGTATCACCGGCCGCATCTACGTCCCCACCACCACCCCCAGACAGAAGCGCGACCGGATCCGGGTCCACGGCGGCCAGTTCGTCGAACTGATCGCCGTCGGCGAAACCTTCGACGCCGCCGCGGCCGCGGCGGCCGACGATGTCCGGCGCACCGGCGCCACCATGGTGCCCCCGTTCGACGACACCCGGACCGCGGCCGGCCAGGGCACCATCGCCGCCGAGATCCTGGATCAGCTGGGAACCGCGCCGGATCTGGTGGTGGTCCCCGTCGGCGGCGGCGGCTGCCTCGCCGGTATCGGCACCTACCTGCGGAAACGCGCCCCGGAGACCGCCATCCTCGCGGTGGAGCCCGCAGGCGCGGCCTCGATGACCGCGGCGCTGGTCGCGGGCGGGCCGGTGACCCTGCCCGAGGTCGACCCGTTCGTCGACGGTGCCGCGGTCCGCCGCGTCGGCCGGGTGCCCTACGACGCGGTGGCCGGTTTCGGCGGACGGGTGGTATCGCACGGTTCCCTGCCCCTGCTCATCTCGACCGAACCGCCCGGTGGCGCCGGCGCCTTCCGGCTGCTGCGCGTGGACGAGGGCGCGGTCTGCACCGCCATGCTGGACCTGTACCAGAGCGAGGGAATCATCGCCGAGCCCGCGGGCGCGCTGGCGGTGACCGGGCTGCTGGAATCGCCGCCGGAACCCGGGTCCACCGTCGTCTGCCTGGTCTCGGGGGGCAACAACGATGTGTCCCGGTACGGCGAGGTCATCGAACGCTCGCTGGTGCACCAGGGGCTCAAGCACTATTTCCTGGTGGACTTCCCGCAGGAACCGGGAGCGCTGCGCCGGTTCCTCGACGAAGTACTGGGTCCCGACGACGACATCACCCTGTTCGAATACGTCAAGCGCAACAACCGGGAAACCGGCGCCGCGCTCGTCGGTGTGGAACTGGGCGAACGCACCGGCCTGCAACCGCTGCTGGACCGGATCGCTCATTCCCCGATCCAGTGCGAGCGGCTCGAACCGGGCTCCCCGGCCTACCGCTATCTGACCTGACCGATCAGGCCGCGGCCTCCCGCGGTGCGCCGCGGCCGATCCGGGCGGCCGAGCGGGCTCCGGACATGACCAGGGGCAGCAGCCACGCGAACGCGGACTGATCCACGGCCAGGGTTTCCATGGCGAGCCGGTTGTGCACGAATCCGAGCGAGATACCGCTGTCCGGATCCGCCCAGCCGAACGAGCCGCCCAGCCCGATATGCCCGAACCCGCGGGGGGCGCCCAGGGTGGGCATGGCGTGATAGCCGAGATGCCACAGGGGCCCCATGTAGAGGAACAACCCGGTGTCGGGCCGGAACCGTTCGATCCGGCGAATGGCCTGGACGGTGGCGCCGGACAGGTACCGGCTGCCGCCGGCGAGCCCGTTGCAGGCCAGCGGTTCGTACACCGCGGCCAGCCCGTTGGCACTGCACACGCCGTTCGCGGCCGGCATCTCGCTGTCCAGCAGTGGCGGGTTCGGGCCGGTCAGGATGGCCTCGGCGCCGGGGATGAACAGGGAACGGCTGCTCACCCCGAGCGCGCCGGGAATGGCCTGCAACAGCGTGACCAGTCGGGAGCCACGCGGCGTGCCGGCGAAGGAGAAGCCCGTGCCGAAGCTCTCGGCCGCCACGGTGACCGACCCCGCGGGTGGACGGCCCAGGTGCACACCGTCGGTGCCCAGCGGGATCGCGACCTCGCGCTGGAACAGTTCCCTCATACTGACGCCGGTGACCTCCCGGGCCAGTCCGGCGAGCAGCCAGCCGAAGGTCATCGCGTGGTAGGCCGGGACACCGAGCAGCCGGTCCGGGGTGGCGGCGGCCAGACGTTCCGCCATGAGTTCGTGGTCGAGCAGGTCCGCCCCCTGCGCCGCCAGGGCTCCGACGCCGGACAGACCGGCCGAATGGGTGAGCACCTGCCGGACGGTGATCTTGTCCTTGTTGTTACAGCCGAACGCGGGCCAGTATTCGCAGACCGGGGCGTCGTAGTCGACGAGACCGCGATCGGCGAGCCGATGCACAACCGTTGCCGCGATGCCCTTGGTCGCCGAGAAGACCACCGCGCCGGTATCACGACTCCACGGGCGGTCCGGCGCGGACTCCCCCGTCCAGATATCGAGAACCGGTTCCCCGTGCCGATACACCGCCAGCGCCGCACCTACGCCCTTCCGGCCACCGTAGACCCGGGTGAATGCGGACGTCAGCCGCCGAAATTCTGCTCCGGCGTTACCGGAATAAGCGACGCTGCTCATCCTTACACAGTAAGGTCATTCGAGGTTTCCGGCAATATCCGTCCCGGACGGTATGCCGTCGGGTACGCTGCCGGACCCGCCCGCGCAGGCCACCGGATCCGCCCGCGCGGCCGGTTCGTCGACCCCCGGAATGTAATCGTCCGGGACAGCTACTTCCCGGAAAATACGATACGGACACTTTCGGCCCCGGGCGGCAATTCCACCGGTAAAGGAAACAAATCGGTAAAGAATTACCGCGCTCGCTTCGGCGTGGAATAGTCACCGCATTCGCCCGGCCGGTGCTCCGCCGCCCGCCCGGGCCGTACCGGTGCCCGGCATCAACGATTTCGTGAGGACTCCCCGGTCGAGGGCATATTTCAAAAACCGCGAACCGACCCGGCCCGACCCGCCCGTGACCTGTCGCGGCGGCCGGCGATACCGGCACCCGGGCAATATCGACGACACTGGATAAACGTCGGAAAGTCGAGTTTCTCGGACCCGATATGTTCCGTCGATATAGTGGCCGCATGACCTCCTTGGCACCGCCGGTCGTGCGGGACCAGGTGCGCGGTGACGCGCTCCCGGTCGCCGACGCGGCCATCTACGCAGGCTGGTTCTCCTGCCTGGCCGACCCGACCCGGGTCCGGTTACTGCACCAGGTCGCCACGAGCCCCGCCGGCATCCATATCGGTGAAATCGCCGAAGCACTCGGTATCGGACAGCCGACCGTCTCCCACCATGTCCGCAAGCTCACCGACGCCGGGTTCGTGACAGTACACAAAGAGGGCACCGCCACCCTCGTCACCGTCAATCCACACCGCTGCACCGAACTGCCGCACACCGCCGACGCGGTGATGGGCCTGCTCACCCCCCAGCCGCCCTGCCCGGACGAGCCACCCGGCGATATCACGGTCCGGGCGCTGACCGAGGCGGACTGGGAACCCGTGCGTGCCATCCACGCCGCGCGCGGGTCGGCCTACCCCGCCGTCGGCGCGGCCGACGCGCCCGATCGGGAGACCCTGGACCGCCAGTGGCTGCCCGGACACCGCTGGGTCGCCGAAGCCGACGGCCGGATCGCCGGGTGGGCGGCCCTCACCCCGGTTTCGGGCCACGAGTTCTACCGGGACGTCGCCGACAGTTGCGTGATGGTCGCCGACGAACTCGAAGGCCGCGGCGTCGGCACCGCACTGCTGCGCCGTCAGGTGACGGCCGCCGAGGAGGCGGGTCTGCGCGCCTTGCAGACCACCGTGTTCCCGGAGGACCGGGCCGGGCTCTCCCTGCACCACGCCGCGGGCTTCCGTACCGTCGGCATCCGGGAGCGCAGCGGCCGCTCCGAAGGTCGCTGGCGCGACGCGGTACTGCTGGAACGGCGTAGTCCGCTGAACTGACCACACCGGCCGGGCCGGCCGCGGCGTTACGGCCCGGTCCGGACCGGCCGCAGAATCACCTTCAACCACAGCGTCGACAGTCCGCACAGCACGCACAGCACCGCCACGCCGCCGCTCGCCCACTCGGCGGCGGACAGTCCGCGCAGGCCCGCCTCGCCGAATCGCGCGAGCGGATACACCCCGATCACGAGCATCGCGACGGTGCCCAGCAGCGAGACCAGCGAGGTGGGCAACCAGCGCAGCCAGCGGAACGGGCGCACCGTCTCGTCCGGCGCCGCCCCGGAGAACACCCGCTGCACTCGCTCCCAGGCCACACTGTTGACCACCAGAACCGCGAGATCGAGCAGCAGTGCGCCGATCGCGAACGACACCGCTCCGGGCGGGGCGGCGGGTTCCGGTCCGGGCAACGGCAGCAGCCCGGCGGCCAGCGGATAGCAGGCGAGAACGAGACCGCCCGCGGCCAGCGCCGCCCACATCACCGACCAGTTCCGGCGGGTGACGGCCAGCGCCACCGTGGCGGCGCGTTCGGCCGGAGAGCACGCGTCGTACCATCCGGGCGCACCGGCCGAAATTTTCATAACAGCTGCCCCGCACCCCGTCGGTACTGCCCAACACTCCGCGCACGGTCCGGTATCCCGGCCGTCCGCCTGTCCGCCGAACTCTAGCCGCGTCCGGCGGCCGAGGCACCGGTTCGGCTCCGGCCGGGCCGACACGACCGGGGACGACCGCCCGGCCGGTCACCGGCGGGCGGACCGCGCGATCATTACCACCGTGGAGCAACGACAGGCGGCGCACACCACCGAAGAGGTGGTCGGACTGGTCGCGCAGACTTTTCTCCGGGACCGCGACCAATTCGTCGACGAGTTGTCGCACCTGATGCGCGCGCAGGTACCGGCGCTGGACCAGGACCCCCGGCTGCGCGAACTGATGGAGGACGGGACCACCGACAACCTGATGGAAGTCCTGCAGTTCCTGCAGAACGAGGCCGGCGAGGACGATGTCCGGGCACCGGAGCGGGCTCTGGCGTACGCCCGGATCCTCGCCCAGCGCGATGTCCCGGCGTCGGCGTTGATCCGGGCGTACCGGATCGGGCAGGCCGGCTTCCTGGACACCGGTATGCGCTACGCCATCGAATTCGGCGGCGGCGGCCCGGTGACCACCTCGGCGATCGTGCACATCGTCAATCGCACCTCGGTGTACATCGATCGGGTCTGCGAGCAGGTCGGTGTCGCCTACGAACAGGAACGCGACCGCTGGGTCGGCAACCGGGGTGGTCTCCGGCAGCAGTGGGTGACCCGGCTGCTCAACGGCACGACCACCGATGCCGAGGCAGCGGAGCAGGTGCTGCACTACCCGCTGACCCGTGGACACCTCGCGATCGACGCCTGGGCCGACTCGCATATCGACCCCGCCACGGCCGTGCAGGTTTTCGACCACCTCCGCACGGCGCTCACCACCGTGTTCGACCGAGCGCACGGAAACCTGCTGGTGCCGGTGGACGAGCACGAGGCCCGGATGTGGTTCGCCCTCCCGCACGAGACGCCCGTCGACAGCGCCGCGATCGAACAGTTGCTCTCCGACCGGGCTCTGCCGGTGCGGGTGGCCTTCGGCGGCTACGGCACCGGGATCGCCGGGTTCCGGCGCACCGCGGGTCAAGCCGACCGGGTCCGCCGGCTCGCGCTGCTGGGCGGGGAGCACGGCGCCCGGGTCCTCTCTCATCCCGAGGTGTCGGCGGTCGCCCTGCTGGCCGGCGATATGGACACGCTGCGCGAATTCGTCGCCGACGAACTCGGCGAACTGGCCGTGGACAACGAGCGCAACCTCTGGCTGCGGGAAACACTGCGCGTGTTCCTCGCCGTGAACCGCAGTTACGCGGCAGCCGCCACGCGACTGGCCGTCCATCGCAATACGGTCCAGTACCGCGTCCGGCAGGCGCTGAACCTCATCGGCGTGAGCACCGACGCGCCCGGCGCGGATCTGTATCCGCGACTTGCCCTGCAGGCCACCCATCTGCTCGGTGCCGCGGTGTTGCGATCGGAGCGGGAACAGCACTGAGCCGCGAACGCCGGCCCGGCCGGACCCCGGGCGCATTACCGCGGGCACGACAGCCATTGCGCCGCGCACGACAGCCAGTGTGCCGCGCACGACAGCCATTGCGCCGCGCGCACGACAGGCAATGCGCCGCGCGCACGATGCGCATGTGCTGCGCGCACAAATGCCCGCCGAGCTTTCATGCGGCCGGAATATGGTCCGCCCCGCAGTATGCGCCGTAAGGTTCAGTCATCCCCGGAAACCGGTGTCCACCTGAGTAGTCGGGCCGCCGGCAACCGGTTCGCCGCGCCCGCCCCGGGTGGTGTCGCGGACCCTCCCATCCGTCGTGCCGGCGTCGTCGCGCTACGCGCTGCCCTTTTCCAGGAGTTCTCCGTGCCCTCGATTCAAACCGTCCGCGGTGCCGTGGACACCGCCGATCTCGGTGTCACCCTCATGCACGAGCACGTTTTCGTGCTCAGCTCCGATGTCCAGCAGAACTTTTCGCACGAGTGGGGTTCGGAGGACGAGCGCATCGAGGACGCGGTGCGGCAGCTCACCACCGCCTACGAGGCCGGCGTGCGCACGATCGTGGACCCCACCGTGGTGGGCCTGGGCCGCTACATCCCGCGGATCGCGCAGATCGCGCAGCGGGTTCCGCTGCAACTGATCGTGGCCACCGGCCTCTACACCTACAACGATGTCCCGTTCTTCTTCCACTACCGCGGACCGGCGCTCGATCCGCTGGTCGGCACCCATGTCCCCGATCCGATGGTCGATATGTTCGTCGGCGATATCCGCGACGGTATCGCCGGGACCGGTGTCCGGGCGGGCATGCTCAAATGCGCGATCGACGCGGAGGGACTGAACCCCGGTGTCGAACGGGTGATGCGGGCGGTGGCGCGGGCCCACCACGAGACCGGAGTGCCGATCACCGTACACACCCACCCCGAATCGGGCTCCGGCTTCGAGGTCAAACGCGTCATGTGCGCCGAGGAGGGAGTCGACCCGACCCGGATCGTCCTGGGCCACAGCGGTGACACCACGGATCTGGACTACCTGACCGCACTCGCGGACTCCGGGTTCGTCCTGGGCATGGACCGGTTCGGGATCAACCTCGAGACCACCTTCGAAGCGCGCGCCGATACTCTCATCGAGATGGTGCGCCGCGGCTACGCCGAGCGCATGGTGCTCTCGCAGGACGCCAGCTGCTATATCGACTGGATGGAGCCGGCCATGCGGGCGGCGGTCCTGCCGCAGTGGCACTACACCCACCTGTTCGACGACGTCTTTCCCTATGTACTGGATCGCGGTATCGAGGAGCGGCAGCTGCAGACGATGCTCGTCGAGGTGCCTCGCAGGTTCTTCGCCGCCGGGTGAACCGTGGTCGCGGTGCCGCGACCACACCCGACCCGGGTGCGCGGACCGGACCGGACCGGACCGGACGCTAGGGTGGTCGATCATGCCTGGTCTGCCCGTTCCGCGCGCCCGCGCGCTGCTCGCCGTTCTGCTCCTCGCCGTCGCTCTGCTGGCGACCGCGTGCGGCAGCGGCGGCGGTGACGGCACCGCTCGCGACCTGTGCGCGCCGCCGGGGCCGGAGGCGGCCACCGCGGCCCCGGCGAACCTCACCGCCCCGGGTGCGGGCACCGAGGATCGTTTCACGACCGAATCGACCGAACCGCCGGCCGCGGTGGACATCTCCCGGCTGGGCCTGATCCGGCCCGGCGTGCTGAGCGTCGGGACCCTCTCAGACGCGCCACCGAGTATCTGTGTGAACTCCGCCGGCGCGTTCACCGGTTTCGACAACGAACTGCTGCGCGCGGCAGCCGCGAAGATCGGGTTGCGGGTCGAGTTCTCCGGGACCGAGTTCGCCGGTCTGCTGGCCCAGGTCGCGGGCAAGCGCTTCGATGTGGGGTCCTCCAACATCACCACCACCGATGCCCGCCGCGAGATGGTCGGTTTCACCAACGGTTACGATTTCGGCTACTTCTCGCTGGTCGTCAAGGACGGCAGCCCGGTGCACGGGTTCACCGATCTGGGGCCCGGTTCCCGGGTGGCGGTGGTGCAGGGCACGGTCCAGGACGAATACGTCGTCAACGAACTCGGCCTGGATCCGGTGAAGTTCCCGGACTACAACACCGCCTACGCGAATGTGAAAACCGGCCAGGTGGACGCGTGGGTCGCCCCGTCGGCGCAGGCCCAGGGCGCGATCGCGCCGGGTGATGCGACATCGGTCGTGGACAACTCGTTCAGTCTGGACAATTTCGTCGCCTGGGCGGTCGCCAAGGACAACACACCGCTGATCGACGCCCTCAACTCCGGGCTGGACGCGGTGATCGCCGACGGTACCTACGCCCGGCTCTACAGCGACTGGGTGCCCCGGGAACTGCCGCCCGGCTGGAAGCCCGGATCGAAGGCCGCGCCGGTCCCGCAGCTGCCCGATTTCGCCGCGATCGCCGCCGAACAGGGCCCGCGGCAGCAGATCACGCAGGCGCCGAAATCGACCCTCGAGCAGCTGCGCGACACCTTCTTCGACTGGTCGCTCTACCGTCAGGCCTTCCCGGACCTGTTCAAGACCGGCCTGCCCAACACACTGATCCTCGCCCTGGTCTCCGGTGTGCTGGGCACCGTAATCGGCATGCTGCTCGCGGTGGCCGGAATCTCGCGGACCCGCTGGCTGCGCTGGCCGGCCCGGGTGTACACCGATATCTTCCGCGGCCTGCCCGCGGTGGTCATCATCCTGCTCATCGGCCTGGGCGTCGGGCCGGTGGTCAGCGGTCTCACCGGCAACAACCCCTACTGGCTCGGCGCCGTGGCGCTGGCCCTGCTGGCCTCGGCCTATATCGGCGAGATCTTCCGCTCCGGTATCCAATCGGTGGAGCCGGGGCAACTCGAGGCCGCCCGGGCGATCGGCTTCGGCTACCGGCAGGCGATGACGCTGGTGGTGATCCCGCAGGGGGTGCGCCGGGTGCTGCCCGCGCTGATGAACCAGTTCATCGCGTTGATCAAGGATTCGTCGCTGATCTACTTCCTGGGACTGCTGGCCACCCAACGCGAATTGTTCGCGGTCGGCCGCGATCTGAACGCCCAGACCGGCAATCTGTCACCGCTGGTGGCCGCCGGTCTGGTCTATCTGCTGCTGACCATCCCACTCACCCATCTGGTGAACTACATCGACCGGCGGATGCGCACCGGCCGGCCCGATCAGCCGATCGACCCGGTCGAACAGTCCGCCATCACCGAAGGCCGGGGGTAACCGATGAGCGCCTCACTGACCGGCACCGGACTCCACCTGCGGCTGGGCGGCAATCAGATCCTGCGCGGGGTGGACATCCATGTCGACGCGGGTAAGACCACGACCGTGATCGGCCCGTCCGGTTCCGGCAAATCCACCCTGCTGCGGGTCCTCAACCGGCTCCACGAACCCGATGCCGGAGATATCCTGATCGACGGCGAATCGGTGCTCGCCGAGAACCCCGACCGGCTGCGGCAGCGCATCGGGATGGTCTTCCAGCAGTTCAATCTCTTCCCGCATCGGACGGTGGCCGACAATATCGCGCTGGGTCCGCGCAAGCTGCGCGGCCTGTCGAAGGACGAGGCCCGCACCCTGGCACTGGAACAACTCGAGGTCGTGGGGCTCACCGGCAAGGCCGATTCCCGGCCCGCCAACCTCTCCGGTGGTCAGCAACAGCGGGTGGCGATCGCCCGGGCGCTGGCCATGAAACCGGACATCATGTTCTTCGACGAGGCCACCTCCGCACTGGATCCGGAACTGGTCAAGGGTGTACTCGCGCTGATGTCGGAACTGGCCGCGGGCGGTATGTCGATGATCGTGGTGACCCACGAGATGGGATTCGCCCGCAGCGTCTCCGACCATGTGGTGTTCATGGACGGCGGCGTGGTGGTGGAGTCGGGCAGCCCGGACGACCTGTTCGACAATGCCGGAACACCGCGGCTGCGCAGGTTTCTCGACCAGGTGCTGTGACTCGACGATACTGAACCCATGAGCGAGGATTCCGGATCGGCGAACCCCTACGGCACCCCCACCACCAGCGGGCCCCGGCCCATCGGCCGGGCCCAGGGCGTGACCAACCGGGTGGTCCGCACGCTGCTACGGCTGCCGGGCCTGTCCGGGGTGATCGGTAAACGGCTTGCGACACTGCACGTGGTAGGCCGCAAATCCGGTCGCGCCTACGATATTCCGGTCGCCTACACCGTGCACGGACAGACACTGCTGATCGGCACCTCCCGGCGACCGTGGGTGCAGAACCTGGCGACCGGCACCCCGCTCACCATCACCCGCGGCGCCCGGCCCGAACAGTTCGACCCGGTCGTGCACACCGCGGCCGAGGATGTACTGCGTCTGTTCGAGATCATCGCCCGGGACAACCGCACCAACGCCGGTTACAACGGCATCGGTTTCGACGCCGAGGGCAATCCGAACAAGGCCGATATCTACCAGACCTGGCAGTTCGGTGGTGTCGTGATCGAACTGCGGCCGGTGCGATGACACGGAACCGGCCGCGCGTACCGCGCGGCCGGCGGCCTCGATACCGCCACGAAGCGGAACGCCGGCTCCTGTGGGCCGGAAAGACGGCGAGCTCTCCAGGCATCCGCGCGCACGAACTCGCGTGACCGATCACCGATATCGAACCGCCGAGGAACCTGCAGGCAGTTCTGCGCTTCCGGCGTGAATGCCCGGTCGACCGAGCAACCATCACGGGTCCACGGTGCTCTGTGGTGCCCGCCCATGCCACTGCCGGTGAGTGCGTACGCGGGGTTGACAAACGTGACCGCGCCGGAGAGGCTGATGCGGAACAGCGGGGAGTTGCATCGTAACGAAAAAAGGGGGATGTCAGTGCTTTTGCGTAGCCGATAACCGTAGTCGCATTCGAAGAGGAGAGCACGCAGAGGCAGGACTCGGCAGTATGTCACCACCGGGCTACAACGGCGGATTTTTCAATCACTACGACGACCCGGACGAGTTCTGGGACGAGGAGCCACTGACCCCGACGCAACGGAGTGCAAGCAGCTCGTACACGGCACCGATCACACATCCCGCTCCCCGACCCACTGAACATCCCAGTCCGGGGACGGGACCGGATCGCGAATCCTCGACCCCTAGTTGGAACCGATCGGATTCGTTCACCGCGGAAGATACGCGGGCCGCGCCGGGCAGTTCGTTCGCGACAGTCGAAGTCGATCGAGGTCTGCTACCGATCCAGTTGCGACTCGGCCCGCAGTGGCACCGCCACGTGGGCCCCGGCGACACCGGCGACGAGTTGATGCGTGCGTACAAGAAGTCGGTCGAAGCCTGTCTGGGCAAACTGGTGACCGGCGAATTCCGCCACGCTTGCCCGGTTCCCGACCGTCGCACGGTTCTGATGCTCCTCCTCGACACATCGAGCTGGCCGGAATATCGCGAAACCCAGCGGCGCATACTCACGCGAGGCACCTTCGATGTGCACGGTCGAGCGCTGGTCGACGGCGCACCTGCCATCTCGATCACAGCGGACTGTTTTCAGCTGAAATCAATATTCGTACGGTCGGAATGGGCACAAAAAGCCCATCCGATGGACCTGGTCGACGAATTCCTGTCTCTCGCGGATCGGGTTCGCGAACTCCGGCCGAGTTTCCCGGTTCGTGGCGATTACTCGCGATATTCGGACGAAGATCTCGAATTTCACCATTCTCGCCATCGCAACAGTCTCATAGAAGGTTTGGGGGTCTGATCATGGCTACACCGTCACAGCAAGCCATTACCGTCGCCGTAGGCGCTGTACGCACCGCTGCCAACAATTGGGACGAGGCCGCTGCCGCCTTGGAGGCAGCACGAGTCGCCACCGCGGGGGCGAAATTCGAACAGCTCGAAGCAGGTGTCTTCGCTCTGGCATACGAAAAATACAAGGACGTTCCCGATTTCTTCGCCGAAAGAATGAAAGAGGGAATTACAGTATGTAATGAAATCGCTACGACACTCCGCCAGGTGGCAGATACCTACGAAGCCGAGGATGCGCAGAACGCGCATGCACTCAGTAATCTCTACTAGGGGGACCGCGTGGCCGAAGATACGAATCCGCAGACCAGGACGGACCTGACCACCAATATCGAACAAATCAAAACGAAGGCGGAAGAGCTCAAAGACCAGCCGGATAGGGTGAACGACGCATTCGGGAATATCGTCCTGGCCGTTCGCGTAACCGGTTGGGGCTTCTTCGGCCTCGTGGGAGGCGGGGGCGCAGAAGCCGTCGTCGACCGGCTCTGGGACGAGCGGGACAAGGTACTGAAATATATCGAGGACGCCGGCACCAAATTGGCGGAACTGATCAAGGGCATAGCGGTACCCATCACGTTCATAAATTATGCCAATGCATGGCGAGATGTCGCGAGCGCGATCACCAATGCCGGTACCCAGATCGACGAGACCAAACTCAATGCCCATTGGACCGGAATTGCCGCCGAGGCATACGAGAATTCTCGCATTCGGCAGGCTAAACCGTGTGGACAACAGGCACTTCCGGCCTCGTGCGAAACGATTGCAACCTCCCTGGAGGATGTCGCGGTAAAAACACTGGAACTCTACCGGGAAATAGTCGAAGCGATTCTCTCGTTGATCTCCAGCATCGGCGAGATAGTTGCGGCCGCGGCAACCGGCCCGGTCGCCGCGGCTCAAACCGGTGATATCGTCGCAGCGATCGGAAACGCCTACAATGCGATCGCCCAGGCGGTCGGCAGTATCGCCTCGTCGGCACAGAACAGCATCATCAACGGAAACAAGATCGCGCAGGCCAGTTCGGATATCGACGGACTACCCGATAACAAATGGCCGCCGATGGCTGTCGACGCGAATTCCGTATTCGATGACGCAACCGTCTTGGACGGAACGAACAAGTGGTCGGTCAAGACAGATAGGGTGACCCAATGAGCGGGATCGCGCTGCGCACGATTTTCACGGCGGCGGCGATCATCTCCATCGCACTCGTTTCAGCGTGCGGAGTGGGCAGCAGCAAGGGCGCCGCGGCGGCCGACTCCGGCCACGCGATTCGCGAACAGTGCGACCGAACGCTCACCTTCTTCGAAAGCGACCTGGGCATAGCGGAGCTGGCCATCGAATACGGTCGCGTCGATCCCGATGACACAATAGGGCGGGGAGCGACCTGCACGCTGACGAAGGCATCCCTCGTAGGAGTGGGTGAAACCCGGCTTCGGGCAATGTTACCCGGCGAGTCGGAACCGGCCTTGATCGAAGACGACCCGAACTACATTCCGCAAACCGGGTACGACGAGAAGGTATGGCTGAACCGAACCAGCGGTTCGGTCAGGATCGTCACGGCAGCGGGCGGCTGGCAGGGAACGCTGAACCTCGATTCGGCTCAGATCAACAATGTCGGTGCGGATCCGGAGTGGGAGATCTCCGACCCCAAGATTCGTGCGGCAGCGGAGTTCCTGATCGATCTGACCAGGGAATTGACGTCACAGAACTGACCTCGATCTCGCACAGGGGACGAGGCGGCCAGATGTGTCCGGTCCACCGGCCGGACAGTCCGTGGACCGAGGTGGGCTCGCCCGTGCGGTGGGCCGGTTGCCGGGCCGACGGACCCGGTGGGTGATCGAATCGCACAGGCTTCGATCACCCATGGCCGTGGCCGAGTATCAGCGCTGACGCCAGCTCAGCGGACCCGGTAGATCGACGCTGTTCTTCCTGGTCCGGGAGTTCCACGACCATGGGCCGATCTTGATACTCCACGAGGACAGCCCCGACTGGGTGTAGTTCAACTTCAACGGTCCGAAGGATTGGCGTTTACGGAACCTGATGGGCATGAGCGACCTCCCTGGCTCTGCCCCAGGATAACGGATCGGGATGAGCCTTCGTAGCTTTCGGCGGTCAGCGGTGCCAGGGTAGAGAACGTGGGCATCTATCGCGACCGTTTCGTACCGCGCCTGGTGAATGTGGCCTGTGGGATGAAGGCCAATGAGCCGCTGCGTGAGCGTGTTTGTGCCGGATTGTCCGGTCGGGTGATCGAACTCGGCTTCGGCTCCGGCCTGAATGTGCCCTTCTACGCGGACGCGGTGGACTCGGTGAGCGCTGTCGAACCGGCGGATCTCGGCTGGGAGTTGTCGGCTCGGCGCCGGGCCACTGCCCGGGTCCCGATCGAACGCGCAGGACTGGACGGGCAATCGCTACCGTTCTCGGACGGCAGTTTCGATGCCGCGCTGTCGACCTGGACGATGTGCACGATTCCCGATATCGAGGCCGCGCTCGCGGAGCTACGACGAGTACTGGTACCCGGCGGCACTCTGCACTTCGTCGAGCACGGATTGGCCCCCGACCCGAAGGTGCAGCGCTGGCAGCACCGGCTCGACCCACTACAGCAGCGGATCGCCGGTGGCTGCCATCTCGATCGCGATATCCGCGGCCTCATCGAATCGGCCGGCTTCGGTATCCGTGAATTGGATGTCTTCCGCGGGCAGGGGCCCGCCTTCATCGATACCCAATCGCTGGGCGTGGCAGTCAACCCGTGAGATCTCCGGCGGCCCGCGGACACGGCACAGCGGTGTACCACGACCGGGCATCGGCGTCCAGGACGACAGCAACGCCACCGGTATCGAACCAGACGGCGCGGTGGCCGCCGGTCGCTCAGCTCGCCAGGCAGCCCGGCCCGAGCAGGGCCTTCAGATCACCCATGAGCGCCGAGGACGGCTCCACCCGCAGGCTGTCGTCGAGTTTGAGCAGCGTCGTCTTCTCCCGCGCGCCCACATGCCGGACGTGCACATCCGAGGTACCCGGATGCCGGGACAGCACCCGCTTCAGTTCACCGATCTTGTCGGGGGTGCACATCCGGGTGGAGATGGTGACGGCCAGTGGTTTCGCCACGCCGATCGCCGACAGATCCGGCACCGCGAGATCGTTGGCGATGAGCGAGATCCGGTCGTCTCGCATGGAGACCCGGGCCTTGACCAGCACCACCGCGTCCTCCACCACATCCATTCCGTACACGGAATAGGCCTGCGGGAAGAACAGCACCTCGATACCACCGGTGAGGTCCTCGAGCTGGCAGGACGCCCACGCCAGGCCGTTCTTGTTGATCCGGCGGTTCACCGAGGCGAGGATGCCGCCGACGGTGACCTGGGTGCCGTCCTTGATATCGCCCTCGAGAATGGTCGGGATCTGGGTATCGGCCTGGGCGGCGAGCACATGGTCCACGCCGTTGAGCGGATGGCCGGATACGTAGAGGCCGAGCATCTCCCGCTCCAGCGCGAGACGGTGCTTGCTCTCCCACTCCTCGTCGGGCACCTTCACATCGAAGACCGACGCCACCGATTCGCCACTGTCGTCGCCCATTCCGCCGAACAGATCGAACTGACCGATGGCCTCGGCCTTCTTGGTGGACATCACCGCGTCGATGGCATCGGAGTGCACGAGCATGAGCCCCTTGCGCGGATGACCCAGCGAATCGAAGGCACCGGCCTTGATGAGCGATTCGGTGACCTTCTTGGTACAGGCCACCGTATCGATCTTGTTCAGGTAATCGGAGAAATCGGTGAACTTCGATTTCTCGGTGCGCGCGTCGATGATCGAGTTGACGACGTTCTGACCGACATTGCGGACCGCGCCCAGCCCGAACCGGATATCGGCGCCGACCGAGGCGAAGTTGGTCTCCGACTCGTTCACATCCGGCGGCAGCACGGTGATACCGAGTTTGCGGCAGTCCGACAGATAGATCGCGGCCTTGTCCTTGTCGTCACCGACCGAGGTGAGCAGGCCCGCCATGTATTCGGCCTTGTAGTTGGCCTTGAGATAGGCGGTCCAGAAGGAGACGAGTCCGTAGCCGGCGGCATGCGATTTGTTGAAAGCGTAACCGGCGAACGGGAGAATCGTGTCCCAGAGGGCTTTGATCGCCGGTTTGGAGAAGCCGTTGGACTGCATACCGGCCTCGAAGCCCTCGAATTCGGCCTCGAGCACCTCGGCTTTCTTCTTACCCATCGCGCGGCGCAGAATATCGGCTCGGCCGAGCGAATACCCGGCGACCTTCTGCGCGATCTGCATGATCTGTTCCTGATAGACGATCAGGCCGAAGGTATCGGCGAGGATCTCCTTCAGGGGCTCTTCCAGTTCCGGGTGGATGGGCTTGACCTGTTGGCGGCCGTTCTTGCGGTCGGCGTAGTCGTTGTGCGCGTTCATGCCCATCGGACCGGGGCGGTAGAGCGCGAGCACCGCGACGATGTCCTCGAAGCCGGTGGGCTGCATCCGGCGCAGCAGATCGCGCATGGCGCTACCGTCGAGCTGGAAGACGCCGAGTGTGTCACCGCGCGAGAGCAGTTCGTAGGTGGCCGGATCGTCGAGCGGCAGATTGTCCATATCGAGGTCGATACCGCGATTGGATTTGATGTTGTCCAGCGCGTCACCGATGACGGTGAGGTTGCGCAGGCCCAGGAAGTCCATCTTCAGCAGGCCGATGGCCTCACACGACGGATAATCCCAGCCGGTGATGATGGCGCCGTCCTGCGCCCGCTTCCACAGCGGGATCGCGTCCATCAGGGGTTCGGAGGACATGATGACCGCGCAGGCGTGCACGCCCGCGTTGCGGATCAGGCCCTCGAGGCCACGAGCGGTCTCGTAGATCTTGGCGACATCGGGGTTGCTGCCGATGAGTTCGCGGACCTCGGCGGCCTCCTTGTACCGCTCGTGTTCGGGATCCATGATGCCCGACAGCGGAATATCCTTCGCCATGATCGGCGGCGGCAGCGCCTTGGAGATCTGGTCGGCGATGGCGAACCCGGGCTGGCCGAACTGGACACGCGCCGAATCCTTGATGGCGGCCTTGGTTTTGATGGTGCCGAAGGTGATGACCTGGGCCACTCGGTCGCTGCCCCAGCGGTCGGTGGCGTAGCGCACCATCTCACCGCGGCGGCGATCGTCGAAGTCGATATCGATATCGGGCATCGAGACGCGTTCGGGATTGAGGAAGCGCTCGAACAGCAGCCCGTGCGGGATCGGGTCGATATTGGTGATGCCCATGGCGTAGGCGACCAGCGACCCGGCCGCCGAACCACGGCCCGGGCCGACCCGGATACCGACCTCGCGGGCATGGTTGATCAGGTCACCGACCACCAGGAAGTAGGCCGGGAATCCCATCTCGATGATCACGTCGAGTTCGAATTCCGCACGTTCGACGTACTCGCGCGGCACCCCGTTCGGGAAACGCCGTTCCAGGCCGCGGTGCACTTCCTTGCGCAGCCAGCCGGACTGGTCCTCGCCCCCGGGCACCGGGAAGACCGGCATCCGGTCGCGGTGCTCCCACACCTCGGCATAGGACTGGACCCGTTCCCCGATCCAGACGGTGTTGTCGCAGGCGCCGGGAATTTCGGCATCCCAGAGCGCGCGCATCTCGTCGGCGGATTTCAGGTAGTAGCCGTCACCGTCGAATTTGAACCGGGTGGGATCGGACAGGGTCTTCCCGGTCTGGACACAGAGCAGCGCCTCGTGGTTGCGGGCGTGTTCCTTGGTGACGTAATGACAGTCGTTGGTGGCCAGCGGTGGGATGTCGAGCGCCCGGCCGACCTCGATCAGGCCCTGGCGGACCCGCGTCTCGATGGACAGGCCGTGGTCCATCACCTCGAGGAAGAAATTGTCGCGGCCGAAGATCTCCTGCCATTTGGCGGCGGCCTCCAGCGCTTCGCGCTCGTGCCCCAGCCGCAGCCGGGTCTGCACCTCACCGGACGGGCAGCCGGTGGTGGCGATGATGCCCTCGGCGTGGGCGGCGATGAGCTCCTCGTCCATCCGGGCCCATTTACCGAGCTGACCCTCGATACTGGCCAGCGAGGACAGTTTGAACAGGTTCCGCAGCCCGGTCGCGTTCTCGGCGACCATGGTCATATGGGTGTAGGCGCCGGAACCGGAGACGTCGTCGCTCTTCTGGCTGGGATCGCCCCACTGGATACGTTTGGTGTCGAACCGGGAGCCGGGGGCGATATAGGCCTCGATCCCGATGATCGGCTTGATCCCGGCCTTCTTCGCCGAATGGTAGAACTCGGCCGCGCCGTACATATTGCCGTGGTCGGTCATCCCCACCGCGGTCATACCGAGCCGGTCGGCCTCGGCGAACAGCGGCGAGATCTTGGCGGCACCGTCGAGCATCGAGTACTCGGTGTGGTTGTGCAGATGAACGAATCCGGACGAGGCGGCCAAGATCTGTCCTTCCTCCCAATGGCTCGGCGGGGGTTGGTGTAGCGAGTTTATGCGCACCCTCCGACCGGTTCGGCGCCGGATGGGCGTGCCCGCGGGGCCCGGGCGTGTCGGCCCAGGTGTCCCAACGCGGGAAACCGATTCGGCCCCCGGCATGCTCGGTCACTGGTAGGGTCGTGCCGCGTCACATCCGGCGGATATCGCCGAGCCCACGATCGACCCGCATGTGCACGATCGACCAGCGAGGTGAACGATGACAGCACGCAGGACCGCGCTCGCCCTGCCCGCCGCCGCGGCTCTCGCGGTGGGCACGCTGGCGGCCACCGCCGCACCCGCCGCGGCCGACGGTGGCTCGTTCCAGACGATCTACTCCCTCACCGACGGCCCGTGCGTCGCTCAGGTCGACGCCTCGGTCAACGGCCCCGGCTATCCGGAGCACGCGTCCTTCACCGTTTCGGCCATCACGTTCGGCTTCGGTTCGTGCAGCCTGCCGGTCACCTTGAACTGGCGCAACCTCGATACCGGCGAGACCGGGTCGGCCACGCAGGTCGCGAACGGCCCGGGGCACTGGATGAACGACGGCCGCTCGGCCCTGTTCCGACCCGGCATCGGTCGTTTCACCGCGACCGTCACCGTCGGCGCGGCCCACATCTCCGAATCGGGGTCGGTGGAGTTCACCGTCCAGAAGTACCAGGGGTGATCACCGGCCCCTCAGACAGCATCCGGCCCGTTCGGCGTAATCGGTCCGGGCGGCCCGCCTCGAACGACCACCCCCTCGACCTCTTCCCCCTCCTTCCTCCGGCGCGCTCGCGACGCCGGATCTCCGACCTCGGCTCGCCGACGCGGGCCGGTCATCGCTTCCGGAGAAGGTTTCCCGCGGCAATGGCGGTTGCCGCGGGAAGCGTGAGACGATGACCGGCCCCCGTCGGCGAGCCGGACCGGCGAGTACCGGCCCGCGAGCAGAGCCACGCCGGTGAGCGACCGGCCGGCGCCATCGCCGATCGGCGGGCCGGGCCGCGCGGGTTGTCGGCGGGCCTGCTCGTAGCATGTGCCCGGGCCACGGATCGCCGACGGGATCGCCCCGACGGATCGGTGGACCGGGCGATGGGTACAGCGGCGCGACGGCCGGGACGGGACAGGGAGTGCGATGACCGCGACCTTGCTCACCGTGGCCGGCGCGGCGGTGCTGATCACCGCGGCACTGCTCATCTGGGCGCGGCCCCGGCGGATGGTCACCACTCCGGCCGAACGCGCGGTGCACACGGCCCTGCACACCGCCTCGCTGGCGGCCCGCCCGCTGCGCCGCGGACTCACCCGGGAATCCGCGCAGGAGGCAGCCCCGCATCTGCGGGCCCTGGTCGGGGCCGAGGGAATCGGGGTGAGCGATCCCGACGGGGAGCTCCTCGCCTGGGACGGCGGCCACGAACTGCTGGCGCCGGAGTTCACCGGGACGGCCCGGCGCGCCGTCGCGGCGCAGCGGCCCGTCCTGGCGCAGCTGCCCGATACCGATCATCCGGGGCGCACCCTGGTCACCCAGCCGCTGCTCAGCGACAACGGCACGGTGGTGGGAGCGTTGGGAATGGTCACCGGGAACCGGCCGGGCCCCGGCGCGCTCGGTGCGCTGGCCGAGGTCGCCCGTTATGCCTGCGGCCAGCTGGAACTCGCCGAGCTCGACGCCTCCCGGGCCCGGCTCGACCGCGCCGAGGTGCGCGCGCTGC
Organism: Nocardia sp. NPDC004568; assembly: GCF_040609955.1. NCBI lineage: Bacteria > Bacillati > Actinomycetota > Actinomycetes > Mycobacteriales > Nocardiaceae > Nocardia > Nocardia sp. NPDC004568. The sequence continues at coordinate 11,121 of NZ_JBEXLL010000024.1, read as the reverse complement.
GGGCCCAGATCAGCCCGCATTTCATCTACAACGCCCTCAACACCATCGCCTCGTTCGTCCGGACCGACCCGGACCGGGCCCGGGAACTCATCCTGGATTTCGCGGATTTCACCCGGTATTCGTTCCGCGACGCCGGGGAGTACACGGTACTGGCCGACGAACTCAGCAATATCGAACGCTATCTCGAACTCGAACGCGCCCGGTTCGGGCCGGCGCTGCAGGTACGGTTGCGGATCGCCCCCGAGGTGCTCGGTGTCACCCTGCCCTTCCTGGCCCTGCAACCGCTGGTGGAGAACGCCGTCCGCCACGGGCTGGCGGCCACGCCGGGCGGCGGCACGGTCACCATCGAAGCACTCGACGCCGGGACCGACTGTGTGCTGAGCGTGGAGGACGACGGTGCCGGTATGGATCCCGACCTGTTGCGATCGGGGTCACTGGATACGGCCGCGGAGGGAGCGCATATCGGCCTGGCCAATGTGGACGACCGGCTGCGGGCCGCCTTCGGCAACGACTACGGACTGGTGGTGGACACCGCACCCGGCGCCGGGACGCGAGTGAGTATGCGGGTGCCCAAGTTCCGCCCCGGTATCCGGCCGTGACGTGGAAACGGCCGGGCCCCGCTCACCCTCACAGAGCGGGGACCGGCCGGGCGGCGCCGAGCGGTGCGGGGCCCGGATGCCTCCGACACGGCATCCGGGCCCGCGCTCAATGCGCGACCGCTTTCTCGGCGCCGACACCGGTCAGTGCCCGGACCTCCATCTCCGCGGCCTTCGCCGGATCCTCGGTGTCCTTGCCGCCGAGGTAGGTGCCGACCACGCCGAGCGCGAACGCCAGCGGGATGGACACGATCCCCGGGTTCGACAGCGGGAACCAGTCGAAATCCAGGTCCGGCAGCATCGCGGTCGACGACCCGGAGACCGCCGGGGAGAACACGATGAGCACGACCGTGGAGATCAGCCCGCCGTACATGCTGAACAGGGCACCGGTCGTGTTGAACCGCCGCCAGAACAGCGAGTACAGGATGGTCGGCAGGTTCGCCGAGGCCGCGACCGCGAACGCCAGCGCCACCAGGAAGGCGATGTTCTGGCCGTTGGCCAGGATGCCCAGGGCGATGGCCAGCACGCCGATCACCACCGCGGTGATCCGGGAGACCCGCACCTGGGCGGCGTCGTCGGCTTTGCCGCGCCGGATGACATTGGCGTAGATGTCGTGGGCGAACGAAGCCGAGGCCGTGATGGTGAGTCCGGCGACCACCGCGAGAATGGTCGCGAAAGCCACCGCCGAGATGATGCCCAGCAGGATCACGCCACCGAGTTCGAAGGCCAGCAGCGGCGCCGCGGCGTTCTGTCCGCCGGCCGCGCCGAGGATCCGGTCCGGGCCGACGATCGCGGCCGCGCCGTAGCCGAGCACCAGGGTGAACAGGTAGAAGGCGCCGATCAGCGCGATCGCCCAGACCACCGAACGGCGAGCCTCCTTGGCGGTCGGCACGGTGTAGAAGCGCATCAGCACATGCGGCAGACCCGCGGTGCCCAGTACCAGCGCCAGGCCGAGCGACACGAAGTTCAGTTTCGACATCTCGCTGCCGCCGTACTGCGCGCCGGGAGCCAGGACATCGCGGGCGGCCACCTTCGCGTTCTCGGACCCGCCGATCGCGCTCTGCGCACCGGAGAGGATGCCGGAGGGATCGAAGCCGAACTTCGCCAGCACCATCACCGTCATCACCGCGGCGCCCGTGATGAGCAGCACCGCCTTGATGATCTGCACCCAGGTGGTGCCCTTCATCCCGCCCACCAGCACGTACACGATCATGAGCACGCCGACCACCGCGATCACCACGGCCTGCCCGGTCTTACTGGACACATCCAGCAGCAGCGCCACCAGACCACCGGCACCGGCCATCTGGGCGAGCAGGTAGAACAGTGAGACGGCCAAGGTGCTGATCGCGGCCGCGGTGCGCACGGGCCGTTGCTTCAACCGGAAACTCAGTACATCGGCCATGGTGAACTTGCCGGTGTTGCGCAGCATTTCGGCCACCAGCAGCAGCGCCACCAGCCAGGCGACGAGGAAGCCGATCGAATAGAGGAAGCCGTCGTAGCCGTAGACCGCGATGGCGCCGGCGATGCCGAGGAAACTCGCCGCGGACAGATAGTCCCCGGCGATGGCGATCCCGTTCTGCGGCCCGGTGAATCCGCGGCCACCGGTGAAATAGTCGGTGGCGCCGGAGGTGTTGCGGCCCGCCCAGAACACCACGACCATGGTGACCAGCACGAACAGCGCGAAGATGGCGATATTGGCGACCGGGTTGCCAACCGTGGCGTCGGCGGCCTGCAGCGTGGTCACGACCGGCTTCCTTCCAGTTCGGCGCGGAGCGCGGCGGCCCGCGGGTCCAGTTCCCGGTTGGCGAAGCGGACGTAGAGACCGGTGATCACGAAGGTCGAGACGAACTGACCCAGCCCCAGCAGCAGTCCGATATTGATCTCACCGAACACCGGGGTGGCCATGAAATCGTGCGCGTAGGCACCGAGCAGCACATAACCGAGGTACCACAGCAGGAACAGTGCGGCCATGGGGAAGATGAAGCGGCGCAGTCTATTCCGGAGTTCTTGGAACTCCGGACTCGCCTGCGCGGCGACGAAGTCGGGCGGCGGGTCGGCCCGCTCCCCGCTCTTGTCCAGATCGATATCGGTCATGCCCTGTCCCTCATCATGTGACGTGTACTACTCGAGCACAAGGTAGCGGGCCGGCGCCGCCGGCAGACCCCTGTGACGGCGGTCACTCGGTGGAGACGGGTAAGTGTGCGGTGAGCGGTCGCTGGGCCGCGACGAGCGGTCGGGCTCGGCGGCGGCCGCCGATCAGTCCGGCCGGTGCCCGGGGACGCGGTCCGCGCCCATACCCAGCCGCTCCGGAGCGTGCATCCGCACGAACGCGCGACCCACCCCCGGCGGTCGCGGGGTCCAGCGGCTGACCAGCACCATTGTCGCGAAGGCCAGCGGGACGGCCACCGCGGCAGGGTAGCCGAGCAGTGCCGCCGCCCAGCCGTCCGCCAGGTGGTCGGAGACGCCGCCGAGTACCGAGACCAGGGTCGCCGCGCCCGCCACGGCGCCACCGGTCACCAGACCGGCGGCCGCGCCCACCGCGGTGAGGCCCCGCCACCAGATTCCCAGTACCAGCAGCGGGCACAGCGTGGCGGCCGCGAGCGAGAACGCCAGCCCGACCGTACGAGACAGATCCAGCGAGGCCACCCCCAGCGACAGTGCCAGCGGTACCGCGCCGGCGACGAGCGCCGCGACCCGGAAGTCCCGGATCCGCCCGCGCAACACGTCGGTACTCAGCACGCCGGCGATACTCACCACCAATCCCGAGGACGTGGACAGGAAGGCGGCCATGGCGCCCGCCGCGACCAGCGCCGCCAGCAACCGGCCGGGCAGCCCGGCCAGCGCCGACGAGGGCAGCAGCAGGACCGCCGCGTCGGAGGTCCCGGTGATCAGCAGTTGCGGCACATAGAGCCGGGCGAAGACACCCAGCAGCACCGGGAACAGATAGAAGGTGCCGACCAGCGCGATCACGGCGAGCGCGGTGGAGCGGGCGGCCCGGCCGTCGCGGTTGGTGTAGAAGCGCACGAGAACATGCGGCAGTCCCATTGTCCCCAGGAAGGTGGCGATCATCAGCGAGTACACCTGATACCGCGGATGCGGTCCGGCGAAACCGCCGCCGGGCAGCAGCCAGTGCGCCCCGTCGGCCGGGGCACCCGCCACCACCGGCACCGCCGCACCCGGTTCGAGCACCAGCCGGGTGTCCCGGGCCAGTTCGTGGATGCCCGCCGCCAGCAGGACCGGGCCGTCCACCGCGCGGTCGTCCAATGCCCCGTGCACCGAGACCCACTGCGGCGCGGCCAACTGCACGAGTACCGGGGTGGTCACCTCCACCGTGGTCTGCTCGCTCACCGTCGGCGGGGCCGGTGCGCCGAGTTCCCGATCGCCGCCGGGCCGGTCGGCGGCGAAGAAATGCACCAGCAGCACAAGCGCGGGCAGCGCCACCGCGGTCAGTTTCAGCCAATACTGAAATGCCTGGACCAGGGTGATCGACCGCATTCCCCCGGAGACGACATTGGCCACCACGATCACCGCCACCGCGACGGCTCCCACCCAGCCCGGCACCCCGAGCAGGATGCGCAGCGTCAGTCCGGCGCCCTGGAACTGCGGAATCACGTACACCGCGCACACCAGCACCACCACCACGGCGGCGAGGCGGCGCAATCGCGGCGAACCCCATCGGAACTCGGCGAAATCCGGCACGGTGTAGGCGCCGGACCGCCGCAGCGGCGCGGCCACGAAGAGCAGCAGCGCCAGATAGCCGGCGGTGAAACCCACCGGATACCACAGGGCGTCGGCACCGTACTTGGCGATCAGCCCGGCCACTCCCAGGAACGACGCGGCGGACAGGTACTCACCGGAAACGGCGGCGGCGTTCCAGCGGGGACCGACACTGCGGGAGGCCACCAGGAAATCCGAGGTCGTGCGGGCCCAGCGCACTCCGTACACGCCGAGGACGACCGTCGCCAGCGCGGCCGCGAGCAATGCCGCCACCGTGAGACCGGACGCGGTCACCATCCCGGCCCGCCCCTCGGCCGTGCCACCGGCGCGGGCCGCTCAATCACCGGTGAGCTCGAGAAAATCGTTCTCGTTGCGCTCGGACAGCCGCAGGTACACCCGCCCGGCGAGCCACAGCAACGGATAGGCGGCCCCGCCCAGCACCAGCCACGGCAACCGGATCCCCAGCACCACGGTCTCGGCCACCGCGGTCACCCCGAACAGCAGCGGGAGCGCGGCGAGCAGCAGCGCGATCACCAGCCCGCAGCTCAGGGCCAGTCCGAGCTGCGCCCGGATCAGTCCGCCGATCAGCGCCTCGCCGATCTCGGTCTGCTCGGCGACCTCCACCCGCGTCCGGACGCGGCGCGCGCCCCGGCGTTCGGCGAGCACCACCCGCCGGCGCGGCGGCCGCGGGGCCGGGCCGATCATCGCCGATCCGGCGACGGATGCGGTCCGTGCACCAGCCGCTGTTTCAGTTCGCGCACCTGACGGCGGCTCACCGGTAGTTCCACCCGCTGCGCCCCGCGCAGACACACCAGCGTGCCCGAGCCCACCGTCCGCAGCCCGGTCACCCGCCCGAGTGCGACCAGATACGAGCGGTGTACCCGCAGGAAATCCTCACGCCAGCGGTCCTGCAACGCCGAAAGCGGGATACGTACCAGGTGGGAACCGGTGTCGGTATGCAGCCGGGCGTAGTCACCCTCGGCCTCGACCCAGTTCACCTGCGACCGGTGCACCAGCGTGGTGACCCCACCGAGCTCGACCGGAATGACCTCGTGCCCCGCGGCCGCGCTCGGGCCCGGCTCCGGATCGCTGCGGGTCCGGCGGTCGGCGATCCGCCGCACCGCGGCCCCCAGCCGCTGCCGCCGCACCGGTTTGAGCAGATAGTCCACCGCGCCCAGATCGAACGCGGCCACCGCGTGATCCTCGTGCGCGGTGACGAAGACGATCGCCGGTGGATGCACGAATTCGGCCAGCACACCGGCCAGCTCCATACCGTCCAGGCCGGGCATGTTGATATCCAGGAAGACCGCGTCGATCGCGTGCGCCCGCAGGATCCGCAGCGCGCCGGTCGCGTCGGCGGCGCCGTGCAGTTCGGTCACCGCGGGTTCGGCGCGCAGCAGATAGAGCAACTCGTCCAGCGCCGGCTGCTCGTCGTCCACGGCCAGCACCCGCATCCGCCAGACCCTTCCTGCTTCTTCGACTCGACCATCGTAGTGGTCGGGGTCCGGCCGCGGGGTCCGGTACCGGGGTTCGGAGTGGGTCAGGATCCGAGCTGGTCCATCCGCCGTTGCATCTCCTCGGGCTCGATATCCTCCACATGGGTGGCGACGGTCCACTGATGGCCCCACGGGTCCACGAACGAACCGGTCCGGTCACCGTAGAACTGTGTCTGGGGCGCGCTGATCTCGGTGGCGCCGGCGGCGAGCGCCGCGGCGTGCGCCGCGTCTGCATCCGGTACGTAGACGTAGAGGTTGACCGGGGTGCCCCCGATGGAATGCGGATCCCGGAACGCCATATCCGGGGCCGGGTCACCGAGCATCAGCACCGAATTGCCGATGAGGAGTTCACAGTGCATCACGGTGCCGCCGGGGCCCGGAATCCGCATACGTTCGGTGGCCCCCAGCACCCGTTTGTAGAACTCCACGGCGTCCGCGGCCCCGGCGATCGCCAGACCGGGAGAAATAGTGGGATAGCCTTCGGGAACAGGCGGGACATCGGACATCACAGGACCTCCGGTCTCGGAGAGTTGTGTCGGACACCTCAGAGCCTATGCCCGGTTACCGCCGCGGACCGTGGACGAACACGACGCCGGATCAGCCGCCCCAGCTGACGTTCGTCTCGATGACCTGACGCAGCACCGTCGCGGTGCGCGGGTCGCGGTAGAACTGGTGACCACCGATCGCGATCGACCCGGCCACCGGCAGCGGCAGCCCCAGATCCACGGTGATATCTCCGCTGCCCTGCATCGCGTAGTCCTCGATATCGAGCATGCCGGCTTCGTTCGGCAGGTCCCAGATACTCGACTTCGGCGTCTGGGTGACGTCGAGCCGGATGGACAACCGGCCGCCGTCGCGGGCCACCAGTGTGGCCGTGGTGATCTGATCGAGGTCGACGCCGCCGCCCACGGTCTGCTGCACCCGCCATACCGCTCCCACCCCGACCGGCTCGTCGGGGAAGGTGATGGATCGGTAGACCGCCTGGTAGAAGGCCTGCTCCAGCGCGGCCCGCGCCGAGTTGGAGGTGTCGGGCGCGGGCGCCAGCCGCAACGCGGTGATCCCGCCGAGTTCGCTCATCTCGAAGCCGGCGTGCGTGCCGTCGGCGGCGGTGAGCGCCTCGGACAACGCCGGGTCCGGAGTCGTCACCGAACCGAGGGTCAGCTCCACCCCGTCGGCATCGGTGGTGGCGGTCATCGGAATGGTCAGCGACGGGCTGGAGAAATCGCGGACCTGCTGGGAATCGATCTGCTGCTGGATGCGGTGATCGGTGCGCAACGTCACCGCCTGGACCGTGCCCTCGTAGTACGACGGCCGCAACAGCGAACGGGGCTCCGCGCCGTGGTCCACGGTGGTGACCACGGCCGCCGCGATCGGCACGGTGACCTCACCTATCCCGAGCGGTTCGGTGCCGTCGGCCTCGGCTCCGGAGTCGCCGCCGTCCCCGCAACCGGAACCGAAAGCGGTGAGACCCACCGCGAGAACCACCATCAGCACTCTGGACCTCGCCAGGCGGGGCGTGGGAAACGAACACAACACCGTCACGCCCGACAGCCTACGAGGCATACCTGAGCGTGGGCTGGGACATCGCACCGACTTCCGTGGGGATCCGCCCGGCACCGGGGCCCGCGCGCCGCGACACACCGGGACGGCGGCTCCTCACCGTGCCCGCGGGTGCCCACGGTACTGGGCCGGGGCGGCTCGAGAGATGATGGTCGGCGTGAGTGAGGACCGGCCTACGCCAGAGCAGGACCCCGACGACCGCCCCGGCGGGACCGGCGCGCCACCGCGGCAGCGGCTGCGGCTACTGCTGGCGGTCGCCGCGACGCTGTTCGCACTCGACCTGGTCACCAAGATCATCGTCGTCGCGCGGATACGTCCCGGCGAACCGGTATCGATCATCGGGGACTTCGTGGAACTGGTGCTGGTACGCAATCCGGGCGCCGCGTTCTCCATGGCCACCGGCATGACCTGGTTGCTGACCCTGATCGCGACCGCGGTGGTGATCGGGGTACTGCGCATCGGCCGCACCCTGCGCTCGACGCTGTGGGCGATCGGACTCGGCGGGGTCCTCGGCGGCGCGCTCGGCAACCTGATGGACCGGCTGTTCCGCGCGCCGGGCCCGCTGCAGGGTCATGTGGTGGATTTCGTCTCGGTCGGCTGGTGGCCGGTCTTCAATGTGGCCGATTCCGCCATCGTGTGCGGGGCGATCCTGCTGGTGACACTCACGGTCTTCGGTTTCGAACCCGACGGCACCCGCTACAAGGACAAGGAGAAGGCAGCGCCCACCACAGATACCGCCCCGCCCGCAGAGCCCGGCGCCGATCGGGAACGTCGCGCCGGGGACCCCACACCCGAGGACTCCGCGGGCCCGGACTCCGCCGCCGGTGAGGAGACCGCGGACTCCGCCACCGCCGACGGTAAGGAGACCGCCGCATGAGAGAGACCAGGACGATGCCCGTCCCCGACGGACTCGACGGGATGCGGGTGGACGCCGGCCTCGCGCGGCTGCTCGGACTGTCCCGGACCGCGGTCGCGACCCTCGCCGAAGAAGGGTCGGTACAGCTGGACGGGGTGGCCGCCGGAAAATCCGACCGGCTCACCGCGGGCGCCTGGCTCGAAGTGGTGTTCCCGGAACCGCGCCGGGAACCGAGTATCGAAGCCGAACCGGTGGAGGGGATGAAGATCCTCTACGCCGACGACGATATCGTCGCCGTCGACAAACCGGTCGGCGTCGCCGCGCACACCGGAGTCGGCTGGAGCGGCCCCACCGTGGTCGGTGGACTGGCCGCGGCCGGCTACCGGATCTCCACTTCCGGCGCGCACGAACGGCAGGGCATCGTGCACCGCCTCGATGTCGGCACCTCCGGGGTGATGGTGGTGGCCCAGTCCGAACACGCCTACACCGTGCTCAAACGCGCGTTCAAACAGCGCACCGTGGACAAGCGCTACCACGCCCTGGTCCAGGGTCATCCCGACCCCAGCAGCGGCACCATCGACGCCCCCATCGGCCGTGCCCGCGGCAACGACTGGAAATTCGCGGTCACCTCCGACGGCCGGCCCAGCGTCACCCATTACGACACCGTGGAAGCGTTCCAGGCGGCCAGCCTGCTCGATATCCATCTGGAAACCGGTCGCACCCATCAGATCCGGGTGCACTTCTCCGCGATCCGGCATCCCTGCTGCGGTGACCTCACCTACGGCGCCGACCCTCGGCTCGCCGAACGGCTCGGGCTGCAACGCCAATGGCTGCACGCCCGCTCACTGGGCTTCCAGCACCCCGCCGACGGCCGCTACCTGGAGATCACCAGCGAATACCCCGACGACCTCACCCACGCGCTGCGCGTGCTCCGCGACGCCTGACCGCCGATGCCCGAGGTACCCGCCGCCCCGCCGCCCCGGCCCCGCGATATCCGCCGGGGGCTCGGCTACGGGGCGGCCGCGGCCGCCTGCGGTGTGTTCGTCCTCGCGCTCGGCTACCTGATACCCCCGGCCGAGGAGATCGTCTCCACCGACCGCCTCGGGCCCGACCAGGGCGAATCCATTGCCGCGTATCTCGACCGGGCCGGGGAATCGCTCACCGGGACCGACACCGCGGATCGCTGGGCGCTGGTGTCCTTCACCGAGTACCGGCCCGCCACCGAGCTCCGCGACCGGGTCGGCGATCTACGCATCGGACAGGCGCTGTACCGGGTTCCGCTGCCCCGCGTCGCGACTCCCCTGGTCGCGGTCCAGACCCCCGCCGGCGACGTCGCGTTGCGGCGCTCCGGCACCGACGCCGCCTGGCAGCTGGCGGATCGTCGCCGCTACGTCGGCGACGACCGCACCGCCCGCGCCCTGGATGTGGCCGTCGCCCGGCTGCGCGCGGGTTGCGCCTGCTCCCCCGGCGTCGTCGTCCGGGCCCCGCTGCCCCGGCTCCGCGACCTCGCCGGACGCCCCGGGGTCCGCGCGGTGGAGGCACTCCCGGGCGACGCCGTCGCCGGGCGGTTCGCCGTCGGCCCCCTGCTTCCCGACAGCACCGACCCCGTCGGCCCACCGCCGGACGACGGGCCCGTCCCACCGGCCTGATCAGAAGTCCAGCGTCACCACACCGTCCAGATACCGGTGGCAGCGACCGGTCAGCAACACGCGGTCGCCGACCAGCTCGACCCCGAGCGAACCACCGCGCCGGGACAATTGTCGCGCGGTCAGCCTGGTACGCCCGAGCTCTGCACTCCACAGCGGCGCCAGCTGGGCATGCGCCGAACCGGTCACCGGATCCTCCGGCACCCCGACCCCGGGCGCGAAGAACCGCGAGACGAAATCCACCTCGTCGCCCCGGGCGGTGACCACCACCCCCCGCTGCACCTTCGGGAAAGCGCTCAGCGCCGGCGCCAGCTCCCGGACCTGCCGCTCGCTGTCCACCACCACGACCACATCCGCACCCGAATACACCCGCACCGGCTCCACCCCCAGCGCAGCCACCAGTGCCGCATCCGGCTCGGCCGCGGTGGAGGCCACCACGGGCAGATCGAGCACGTACTCGTCGTCATCGGTGCGATCCACCCGCAACCAGCCGCTGTGGGTGAAGAAACCGACCCGGTCCTCGCCTGGCTGGATATCGCAGAGGATCTGCGCCGCCGCCGCCAAGGTGGCGTGCCCGCACATCACCACCTCGGTCATCGGCGTGAACCAGCGCAGATGGTAGGCGGGCCAGTCCCCCGGCGGCGCCCCGGCCTCCGGGGGTAACCGGGAGGTGTAGAAGGCCGTCTCGGCGAGATTGTTCTCCTCGGCCAACTGTTGCAACACGGTATCGGGCAACCATGTGGGCAACGGCATCACCGCTGCCGGGTTCCCGGAGAACGGTGCGTCGGCGAACGCGTCGATCTGGTGCAGCAGAACCTCCATGCCACGAAAGTACTCCAGCGCCGAATAAATCCTTCTCCCAACGTGACTGAGGCGTTTTGCGGTGTCTTTCGGCGGCGCGGGGTCGAGGCCCCCTCGGTCCCGCCGTTCAGGACTCGAGACTCGCGCTTCGCGCATGCGATGTGCGGTGGGCCGTGCATACAGTGCGACCGTTGAGCACCTTCGGCCGAGGGCGGGACGGGCCTCGACCCCTGTCAGGGCCTCGTAAGACTCGGCACCGCCGCGAGTGTGCCGCTATTCGTGAAGGCGATCATGCCGGGCCGCCCGGACAGTCGGGTCGTCCTCTGATCCGAACCTCGAATGCCGACGCAACCCCATGCGTCGAGTCTTACGAGACACCTCCAAGGGTTGAGGCCCGTCTCGCCGTTTCGGCCTCGAAAGCGCCGCGCGAAGCGCAAGTCTCGAGGCCG